>NZ_JBEPCY010000019.1:0-131921 GCF_040299965.1 Streptomyces sp. NPDC000594
CACAGAACACGCCACCACCAGGAAGCACCACCCCACACCACACACAAGCCGAAACAGCACCGCCGAACAGACTGCCCACCCGCCACCACCCGGCAACGCGATGCTCGGGCGGTGTCACTGCCGGGGATCGGGTCGACTATGGACTCTCCGTGCGCATTGAGTGACACTGTGTAAGCTGAATTGCACTATCCGGCGCTGGACAAGGCTCACCGCACGCCGTGCACTGCGGCGGGGCGGGACTCTTCATCCCGCCGGATCGACAACTGGGGGAATCATGCGCAAATCACAGTACGGCTGTCTGGCGGCCCTGACCCTGACCGCTGCGGCTGTGCTAGCTCCGAGTTCGGCAACCGCCGATGCCGCCGCACTCGCCAATCCCACCAGCCCTTTCCGCATCGAGTACGGGGCCACATGGAGTGAGGGAACCGTCACGTGGAACAACCGCTCGGTCCGAGTCGTCGGGAAGAACAAGTCCGTATCGGCGGCCAGTGATGCCACCTGCCGGACCACGTATGTCTACACCCTGAAGGGGAACAAAGACATTCTCAGCGGCGGAGTCGGCCGCCCGTATGCCTGTGGCAACACCAAGTCATACGACTTCACTGTTTCTGCGGATGTACGCGGCGGCGCCGCGTACATCAGGGTCTGTCTCGATGACGGGAACCTCAGGGACCTCAAGTGCGAGCTCATCGCCAGGCCCTCGTGAGCATCTGAGCTGAGGCCAGCCGTACGCCCGGGGATGAGCTGTCCCGTTCGCAGCCGGAGGTGCGCAGGTCCCAGCGTTCGATCCGGGCGGGCTCCACGACCACCAGGCTCCGCCCGTCGGACGTCAGATGGCGCGAGCCCGCATCGGATCCGATCCCGGGTATCTCCAGGGTGTTCCGTTCGGGCTGGGTCACGGCGCCCAGCAGCGCGGGGCGGGTCTCGGTGGCGTCGGCGATCCGCCAGGCGGCGATGGACAGCCGTACAGCCAGGCGTGGATCGCTGTGGCGCAGGCCCTCGGCGACCTTCGCGACCCGGCGGGCCTCGGCCTCGGTGAGCAGCCGGTGGGCCCTCAGCCGGGCGCGGTCGGCCCTCACCCAGGCGGTGATCAGGGCCTCGTGGGCGAGGTCGACGGTGTCGTCGTCGAGGGTGAGCAGCCGGGCGCGGGCCAGGTCGTCCACGACGAGTGCGATCTCGGTGGGGTCGCGAAGCCGAGTTCGGCGCGTCCGATTGGTCAATCGTTCGGTTTCCGCCGCCGGATCGCCCATCACCTCGGCGGTGAAGGCCTCCCGTTGTGCGGGCGGCATGATCGGGTCCTCCGACCCGACACCGGCCCCTACCAGGCAGCGAATGCATCGTCAGGTTGTCAGCCGGGTGCGCGACCGTGCGGGTGGTGGCCGTCGTCAGGTGACGGGGCGGTCATGGGCGTTGCGCCCGCTCGGGGTGGTGTTCGCCGATGGGAGACGGGGGTCTGTCCCGGCCAGCGTGCACGGCGTGGTCCGGGCGGTGAGGGCGCCTGGGTGGGTGCGGGTCGGTGGGGTAGTGGAGGCAACCCCGGGGGCGGTTGTTCTCTCTTTCCGGGCGGCGTGGACCGCAGGTGGACGTGGTGTCGAACCACGGGAGAGTGAGAGCGAATTGAGAAAACGGAAGGCGGCTGCCGGGTTCGCGGGAGTCGTGACGGCGCCGCGCTCGGACGGCTCCTGCTGGAACTCCTCTGCCACAGCGAGTGCCCGGTCGGCTCTCCGCGCCTGAAGCAGACGTACCGCCGCATCGCACGCACGGTGACCGGGGGCGGCGGGGACGCCGTGATCTTCGCGGCGGAAGCAGGGTGGTGCGGTTCCGCCGGCCGGACGGGCCGGGCCGTGCCGCCGGGTGCGGGCCCGGCCCGTACACCCTTCGGTGCCGTGTCGCGGCACGGCCCTTCCCCCGGACACACCGCACGCCCTTTCGCGGCGCGGTGCGCCCATCTCCTAACAGATCAGCACGGCGGCACCGCCCTCATGGCCCCGGTGACGGCCCTCGGAAGGACACACCATGACATCGAGCCCCCTGACCCTGACGAGCCCGGATCGTCCGGCCGCCCGGTACACCGTGGAGGAACTCTCGCGGATCGTCGGCATGTCGCCGAGGAACGTCCGGGCGCATCAGTCGCGCAAGCTGTTGCAGCCGCCGGTCCGCAGGGGGCGGGTCGGCTACTACGACGACACACATGTGCGCCGGCTGGAACACATCGTCTCGCTGCAGCGGCAGGGCTTCAACCTGGTGTCGATCGGCGCCATCCTCGGTGCGGAGGGCCGTGACGACGACCGGGCGAAGCTCACGGCCGCCCTCCAGCGCATGATCCGGGAACGGCCCGGTGTCTTCCACTCGCTCAACCGGCACGGCGTGGTCGGCTGGGACGAGGAGGGCGCCGTGCGCATCGCCCGGCCGGGCGTTCTGCGTCCTGCTCTCGACCTTGTCCGGGCCGGGGTCCCCGCAGCGGTCACGTTGCAGTGTCTGGCGAGGCTGCTGGACCGGATCGACGGCACGGCGGCCGAGCTCGTCAGGGTCGTCGGCTCCGACATCCTCTCGCTCGGCCTTCCCGGCCACCAGCGGAACGCGGTCGCGGGGATCGACGACGACAGCACCGGCGCCTTCACCCAGGGGTTGGTGGAGCTGCTGGCGAGTGCCTTCCGTGCGGCTGCCGAGAACCACGGGCGGGAGCTGGCCGTGGAGCTGCTGGCGAGCAGTTGCGGGGCGCCCTGGGTCGAGGAATCCGTCGTCGTCGAGAACGGATGAGCAGGCCGATGACACGGTTTCGTGCCACGGTCGCCGCGGTGT
This sequence comes from Streptomyces sp. NPDC000594, assembly GCF_040299965.1. Classification (NCBI taxonomy): domain Bacteria; kingdom Bacillati; phylum Actinomycetota; class Actinomycetes; order Kitasatosporales; family Streptomycetaceae; genus Streptomyces; species Streptomyces sp. NPDC000594. The sequence goes on from NZ_JBEPCY010000019.1 coordinate 2,803, forward strand.
CGGGCACGGGATCGATCCATTCGCCGAGGACCGGGCCCGGCCGTCCTACGGTCGTTGGCGGCCGGCCCCCGCACGGACACCGCGGGGCCGATGGCCGGCCCCTCCTGCCGCCGCGCGCCGCACACCCCGATCGGCCCACCCGCCCGTCCCCGTACCAGGATCGTGAAATCCGATGACACACACGTCCCCGTTCCCGGGCGCCGGCAAGGTCGAGAGCTATCGGCTGCGCTCGGACGCACGGTTGACCCAGGAGCCGGGCGGGTCGCTGGTGCTGGAGCAGTCCCGGTACCGGCTGCGTCTCGCGGACCCGGAGGCGGGCCGGCGCGCACTTCTGCTGCGGATGGCCGAGGGCTGGCTGAGCGACCTCCAGATGGCCCGGCTCGTCGCGGGCCCGGAGGGCGACAGCCAGCTCCTTCCGGCTCATGTCCTGGTACGCCGTCTGCTGTCGCACTGCTGGCTGGAGCGCCGTGTCTCCGCCGGGGCGCGGGCCCTGCTGGATGTGGTGCCCCGGGGGATCGGGGCGCGGAGCAGCCCCGTCCGGCGGCCGCACGGCGACGGAGTGGTCCACCGGCTGTCCCGTTTCGCGGTGCTGCGCACCGATCGGGGCCGGATGCTGGCCCATTCGCCGCTGAGCACCGTCGCCATCGGCTGTACCCACCCTCAGCTGGGCGCCGTTCTGGTGGCGGCCGCCGCGGACGGGGTCGGCCGGCTGGACGTGGCCAAGGCTCTGGAGGTGGACGAGTCCATCGCCGGGTATGTGCTCGACGAGCTGCTCTCCGCCCGGGTGCTGGTGACGTCCGAGGAGGCCGAGGCGGAGGTCGGGACCGCGCCGATGGGTCTGTGGTCCCCGGAGGAGCTGTGGCTGCACGACCGGACGCGGCCCCAGCACCACGCGGCGCCGATCGGTGCCACGCATCGCTTCCGCGGCGTCCTGGAGCCGGAGCCGGAGCCGGGGCCCGGGCCGGAGGAGGAGTCCGGGCCCGCGTGGCCCGGCGGGCGTCGGACGGTCGCGCTGCCCCGGCCCGCGCCGCAGCCGGCCGGAGTGGCACCGGCTTCGCTGGCCGGTGTCATGGCGCGCCGCCGCAGTATCCGCCGCCATGACGACGAGCGGCCGATCACGGCGGCCGGGCTGGCCGAGTTCCTGTACCGGGTCCAGCGGCTGGGCCCCGCCGCCGACGGTGGCGCGGCGGGCCCGGAGGGCGGCAGGCGCCCGTACCCGGGGGCGGGTGGGCTCGGCGAGCTGGAGATCTATCCGCTGGTCTCGCGCTGTGCCGGGCTGGAGAGCGGGCTCTACCACTACGACTCGGCGCGGCACCGGCTGGCGGCCGTCGCCGCCACGGGGCCCGAGACCGCGAAGATGCTGTCGTTCGCGCGGGCCACGGCCGCCATGCCGGCCCCGCCCCAGGTGCTGTTCGTGATCACCGCGCGGATCGGGCGTCTGATGTGGAGGTACGAAGGCATTCCGTACGCCCTGGCGCTCAAGGACGCCGGAATCCTGACCGCGTGGATGTACCTGGTCGCCACCGACATGGGTCTGGCGCCCTGCGCGCTGGGGGCGGGGGACGTCGCGTCGTTCGCCGCGCTGTCGGGACTGGACACGCTGGTCGAGCCCGCCATCGCCGAGTTCACCCTCGGTTCCTGCCCGCCCGACTGCGAGGAGCAGCCTTGAGATTCCGCAAGCAGGCCCTTCGAAAGCTCGAATCGCCCGAGCAACTCGACGAGGTCGCCCGGCTGACCTCCATGCACACCTGGCTGACGACGGTGGCGCTGCTGGTCGTGGTGGTCTCCCTCGGTGTCTGGTCGGCGTTCGCCACCGTACCGAAGACCGTTGACGCCCCCGGGGTGCTCACCCATGCCGCGGGGGCCGTGACCCTGGACGCCGCGCGGCAGGGGCAGGTGGCGTCGGTTCTGGTGGCCCCGAACCAGCGGGTCGGCCGGAAGCAGCCGCTCTACACGCTGGTCGGCCGGAACGGTGTGACGGAGACGGTCACGGCGCCGTGGACCGCGCATGTGGTCAGTGTGCGGATCTCCGAGGGGGAGATGCTGCTGCCCGGGAGCAAGGTGGCCGTGCTGGAGCGGTTGGAGACGCCCGGTGACCCGTTGGAGGCGATGGTCTATGTCCCGGTGGCGCATGCCCCGCTGCTCCGTGTCGGCATGCCGGTACGGCTGTCGGCGGCGGTGGCGCCGGTGAATGTCTTCGGCACGCTGTCCGGGACGGTCTCGGCCGTCGGCTCGGTGCCGGAGACGGAGGAGTCGCTGCATGCCCTCCTCGGTGCGGACCGCGATGTGACGCCGTTCCTCAGTTCCGGTTCGGTGGTCGCCGTGACGGTGCGCCTCACCCCTGACGCCGCGTCCCCGAGTGGTCTGAAGTGGTCGCGCTCCGCGCCGTCCTTCGAGCTGAACGCGCAGAGCGCGGTGACGGCGACCCTGACCGTGGCCCGGGAGCGCCCGCTGGACTGGTTGGTGAAGCGATGAGCCCTGCCCTGCCCGGGACGGCCTTCCGCAGGCGGGCCCCGGGCCGCCCGGCCGCCAAGCGGGTGCGTACCCCCACGGTGATCCAGATGGAGGCCACCGAGTGCGGGGCGGCCTCGCTGGGGATCGTTCTGGCCCACTACGGGCGTCATGTCCCGCTCGAAGAGCTGAGGCAGGCCTGCGGGGTGAGCCGGGACGGGTCCACGGCCGCGAGTGTCGCCAAGGCGGCGCGGCGGTACGGGCTGAGTGCGCGCGGGCGGCAGAGTCCGGTCGCGGACCTGGGCTCGGTGCGGCTGCCGGCCATTCTGTACTGGAATTTCGAGCATTTCCTGGTGCTGGAGGGTCTGGGGCGCAGGGTGGGGCTGAACGATCCGGCCACCGGTCCCCGTACGGTGAGCTGGGACGAGTTCGACGAGGCGTATACGGGCATTCTGATCGCGGTGGAGCCGGGTCCGGGGTTCGAGCGCGGGGGGCAGCCGTTCAGCCTGGTCCGTACCTTGCGTGAGCGGTGGCGCAACCTCGGTTCGGTCGTGCCGCAGACCGCGATCCTCGGGCTTCTCGTCGCTCTGGTGGGCATCGCGGTGCCCGCTCTCACCCGGGTCTTCGTCGACCGTGTGCTGCTCGGCTCGGAGTCGGCCACCTCTGTCGCGCTGGTCGTGGCGATGGCCGTGGCCACGGTGATCACCTTTGTGGCCGCATGGCTCCAGCAGCGGCTGCTGGTGCGTGCCGAGACCGCGGTGGCGCTCGGCAGCGCGGCCCGTCTGGTGCGGCACATGCTCCGGTTGCCGCTGGGCTTCTTCAACCAGCGGATGGCGGCCGATCTGGCGCGGCGGGTCCGTACCAACGACATGGTGGCCGACCTCTTCACCCGGCGTCTGGCGTCCACCGCGGTGGACATGGCGCTGGCTCTGTCCTATGCCGCGCTGCTGTGCCAGTACGACCTGGTGCTGGGGGTGTGCGCGTTGTTCTTCTCCGGGCTCAATGTGGTGGTGCTGCGCTGGCTGTCGGCCATCCGCGCGACCGCGTTCGCGGGTCTGCAGGCCGAGCGCGGGCGGCTCTTCGCCACGGTCCACACCACCATCTCGATGATCGAGACCGTGAAGGCCAGTGGGCAGGAGGAGTTGAGCTACCAGCAGTTCGCCGCGCGGCAGGCGGCGGTGACCACGGGGCAGCAGCGGGCGGGCGTGCCCGCCGCCGTGGTGGCGGCGGTGCCCGCGCTGCTGGCCGCGCTGAACACCGCGGTGCTGATCGCCGTGGGCAGTCATCTGGTGCTGACGGGCACCCTGACCGTCGGAGTGCTGGTCGCCATGCAGGGCCTGGCCGTCGCGATGAACCGGCCCGTCACCAGTCTCACCACGGTCAGTGCCCAGGTGGAGGAGATCGGCGCGGATCTCCAGCGTCTTCAGGACGTGGAGCGCTATCCGCTGCCGCCCGCACCCGCCGCCTGTGCCGCGCCCGCGCCGCTGGAGGGCCATGTGGTGCTCGACCGGGTCACCTTCGGCCACAACCCGCTGGTTCCTCCTCTCCTGCAGGACTTCTCGCTGGAGCTGCCCCCCGGGGCGCGGATCGCGCTCGTCGGCGGCTCCGGCAGCGGGAAGTCCACCGTGGGCCGGCTCCTCGCCGGGCTGCACCAGCCCTGGAGCGGGCGGATCACCGTCGACGGGCGCGAGTCGCACACGCTCGACCCCGGGCTGTGGGCCGCGACCATGGCGATGGTCGACCAGGACAGAATCATGTTCGAGGGTACGGTCCGGGACAACATCACCCTGTGGGATCCGACGGTCCCCGACGAGGATGTCGTGCAGGCGCTCAAGGACGCCTGTATCCATCAGGAGGTGGCCGCCCGGCCCGGTGGTCTGGCCAGCCCGGTGCACGAGGGCGGACGGAACTTCTCCGGCGGCCAGCGCCAGCGTCTGGAGATCGCCCGCGCCCTGGTCCGTAACCCCCGGCTGCTCATCCTGGACGAGGCGACCAGTGCCCTGGACACCGAGACGGAGCGGCTGATCGACTCCAACCTGCGCCGGCGCGGCGCCACCTGTCTCATCGTGGCCCACCGGCTGTCCACCATCCGCGACTGCGACCAGATCGTCGTACTGCGGCACGGGCGGGAGGTCGAACGCGGGACGCACGACGTACTGATGGAACGCGACGGTTCGTACGCGGCACTCATCCGGCACCAGGCGAAGGCCGCGGGGGAGAACACATGAGCGGCACCACGGTCGTGTCCGAGGAGTGGGAGCTGCTCGCCGGGCTGGCGGCCCCCGCCTCCACCGCGACCCGTCGCATCGACGGGCGGCACACCGTCCACCTGGTCGAGGGCGCGCCGGCGGACATCTTCGCGAGCCGTCTCGTGGCGGACGGCGACGCCTCCCGGCAGCACTTCGTCGCGCGGTGCCCCGTCCACAGTGCGATTCCGTCCTCGACGGCGACCGGCGAGTGGCAGCTCACCGTGGTGCCGCTGCCCGGCGGGCGTCTGCGGGACATCGACCACGACCGGCTCTCCCGGCTGGTGCGCCGGGTCCGGCCCGGGGAGCCGGACGGGGGCAGGCCCGGGGAGCCGGACGGCGGTGGGCCGGCCGGTCGTGACGACCGGATCGCCGATGTGATCAGCGACGCCCTCGACCGGGCGCTCCAGGCCGTATCGGACGCCGTACGCACCACCGCCGCCCCGCGCGACGCCGAGGTCCTGCGTTCCCGGCGGATCGTCCCGCTCGCTCGCGGCCGTACGGTCGTCGGCGGCGGGCGGCCGTGCTGGATCCGGTTGGCGGACGGCCGCATGAGCAAGAACGGTCTGGACGGCCACCTGGTGAGCGCCGGGCGCGAGGCGCTCTTCCTCGGTCTCCAGGACTGGACGCGTGCGGAGTCGGACTGTGTGATCGAGCTGCTGAACACTCCGGACCTGCTGCGCTCCGGGGCCCTCTTCGAAGCGGTCGACCAGCAGATGGCCCATCTGGTGCGGTCGCTCGGCGCCCGCGCTCTGGCGGCCGACAGCGCGTTTCTGCGCGCCCTGGACATCCGCAAGCGCGCCGCCGAACAGATGGTGGCGACGAGCGCGCGGCGGGCCCTGGGCGTGCTCGGCTCGAACAGCGACCGCGGCGGGCGGCTCGGGGCCGACGGCGCCCAGGACGCGCGGGCCTGGGCGGTGGAGACCTTGCGGGTGGTGACCGAGGGCGCGGGTGTCGCTGTGGCCGAGCCGCCCACTCATGCGCCGGTGACCGGCGGTCATGGTGACGAGCTGCGGGCGGTCGCCCAGAGTTCGGGGCTCCATCTGCGTCAGGTCCGGCTGTCCGCGAAGTGGTGGCGCAACAATGCCGGGCCGCTGATCGGCTGGCGTCCGGACCCGTCGGTGGGTCCGGACGCCGGCGGCGACGCGGCCGCCGGGGAGGCCGGGGAGGCCGGCGCGATCCCGGTGCCGCTGCTGTTCGCCCGCGGCCGGTACTGGATGGTCGACCCGCACACCCGGGCGCGCGCACCGGTGGACCGCAGGCGCGCGGGCGCCCTCGGCCGGAACGCCACCCTGGCCCAGCTGCCGCTGCCCGCCGGCACCGGCCTGTGGCAACTGCTGCGCCGGGGCGCCTTCGGCACCGCGGCGGAGCTGCGTTCCATGCTGGTCACGGGAGTCGCCGTGGCGTTGCTGAGCCTGGCCACCCCGCTCCTCATCGGCCGGGTGCTCGGCTCCCTGACCTCCGAAGGCCCCAGGGACCTGCCCTGGGTCACCGGGCTGTATCTGGTGAGCGCCGTCGCGGCGGCGCTGTTCACCGCGCTCCTCAATCTGCACGCGCTGCGGCTGGAGGACCGGCTGGAGTCGGGGATCCAGCTCGCGCTGTGGGACCGGCTGATGCGGCTGCCGTCCGACTTCTTCACCCAGACCACCAGTGGTGTCCTGGCCAGCAAGATGCTGGGCACCGCCCACGCCCGCCAGGCCCTGAACGGCCTGGTGACCAGGACCTTCCTCGCCCTGCTGACCGCGGTGGCCGGGCTGGGCCTGACGCTGGCGATCAACCCCGTCCTCGGTCTGTACACCCTGCTCCTGCTGGCGGCGACCAGCGGCCTGGGGGTCCTGTTCGGTGTGGTGGTGATCCGCCGTCAGCGCCAGGCCCTGCCCGCCGAGCATCACGCCGCCGCGGTGACCAACGAGATCTTCGGCGGCATCATGAAGATCAGGCTGGCCGCCGCCGAGAACGCCATGTTCAGCCGCTGGGCGCAGGCCACCGTCGTGGCCCGGGACCGGCTGCAACGGGTGCACCGGGTACAGGGCACCCTGACCGCGGTCGCCGTCACGGTCCCCGTCGCCGGACAGCTGTTGCTCTTCGCCCTGCTGGCCGGCCCCTTGCGGGGGCAGGTACCGGTGAGCGGTTTCTTCCTGCTCAACGCGGCCTTCGCCCTCCAGCTCCAGTCCATGATCCTCCTGGTGACCAGCGGGGCCGAGTTCGTCGCCGTACTGCCCCGTCTGCACGGCCTCGCCGAGGTGCTGACCGCGCGGACCGAGCGCGAGCCCGGTCAGGTCCAGCCGCTGGAGCTGCGCGGCGAGATCGAGATCGTCAACGCGACCTTCGGCTATCCGGGGACGGACACCCCGGTGCTCGACAAGGTGACGCTGCACGCCCGGCCCGGCCAGTTCGTGGCGATCGTCGGCCCCAGCGGCTCCGGCAAGTCCACCCTGCTGCGGCTGCTGCTCGGCTTCGAGCGCCCGCGCAGCGGCTCCGTGCTCTACGACGGGCAGGACCTCGCCGGGCTCGATGTACGGGCCCTGCGCCGCCAGTGCGGTGTGGTCCTCCAGGACGGGCGGCTCTTCAGCGGCACCATCCGGGAGAACATCTGCGGTGCCCGGCCCTACTCCATCGAGCAGGTGTGGGCGGCGGCCGCCATGGCGGGGCTCGACGAGGACATCCGCAGGATGCCCATGGCGCTCAACAGCCTGCTGTCCTTCGGCGGCGGCGCGCTCTCCGTCGGCCAGCGGCAGCGCGTCCTCATCGCACGGGCGTTGATCTCCAAACCGCGCGTCCTCTTCTTCGACGAGGCGACCAGCGCGCTCGACAACCACACCCAGGAGATCGTCACCGCGAGCACCCGGCAGCTCGCCGCGACGCGGATCGTCATCGCGCACCGGCTCTCCACCGTGATCAACGCGGACGTCATCCTGGTCATGGACCAGGGCCGGATCGTCCAGAGCGGCACCTATGACGAGTTGCTCGCGGACACCGGTGGGCTGTTCCACCGGCTCGCCCGGCGCCAGCTGTGGGCGCAGCCCGCGTCTCCGAGCGGTGTCGCCCCCTCCCCCGTCCCCTCCCCCGTTCCCTGACCGAAAGCGAAGGTCCGCATGATGGATGAAGCAGAGCGCAGGGATTTCGCGGCGCGCTACCACGCGCTGATCGCGGCCACCTGGTCGGATCCCGGCAAGGAGCGGATGCTGCTCCGCGATCCCGGGTCCCTGCTCGCCGAACACGGTATCGAGGTGCCGGCGGGCACCGTCATCGAGGTGGTCCGCGACCGGCCGGTGACCTCCGCGACCCTGGACTCCCAGCTCCGGGCCTGGGAGGCGGTCGCCGGGGGCGGCGCCCTCAGGCTTCTGGCGCCCCACCCGGAGCCGTTCGAGGCGGCCGACCTCACCGAGGAGGAGCTGGACTCCCTGGTGGCCGGCGTCGGCCACCCCTTCCTGCGGGACGTTCCCCGCTGAACGCCGCCGTACCGCGCTGAACACCGCTGAACACCGTCGTACCCCGGCCGTCCGCAACCGCGGCAGGCCGGCGCACCAGAGGAGAAGGACCATGAACGAGGAAGACGAGACCTACGCCGCCGATCTCTCGGACGACGACCTCCAGGCACTCGTGGCGGGGCTCAGGGGCCTGTCCGCCACGTCCGGCGAGTAGGCGCCGCACCACTCGGGGCCCGGGGACCGCGAACGACAGAACGGCCGTGCCGCCAGGCGGCACGGCCGTTCCTCGTACCCGAGGCCCGAAACGGAAATGGTCGTGCACCGGCGGCGGGTGCCGTCGGTGCACGACCAAGGGGAGTATTACGGTCAGAAGATTTCCAGGCCGCCCGAAATCGCCTCCAGGTCCTCGTCCTCGACCTCCGTGGCGATCTCCTGGGACGCGGTCTCCGGCGTGTTCTTCTGGATGTCGCTCATATCTTTCTCCCTGTCGAGGAACGAGCATGCTGGAATTCCGGTGAATCAGCACTCGGGTGGTTGGGGACGATTCGAATCTAGGGGTGTCCCGAAGTGGCCGACAAGCCCTTTCCGCGGGTTGCTCCATTGCCTGCACGGCCATGTCCCGACCGTTTCACCGATCCGTGTCATGACCCGGGTCACCCCGGACGGATGCGCTGCCCTTCTTCCGGAATGCCCGGTCGGCCGGCGCACCCGGCCTAGGCTGCGGAGCCGGTGGCATGCCCCGGCCGACGGGGCGCCCGTCCATCAACCACCACCCCCTGATTCCCTCTTCGAGAGGAGTTCCCCGCGTGTTCCTCGGCATGGCCATCGACGCGACCGGCTGCCATCCGGACTCCCGGCGGCATTTCCCCGGCGACCCGCTGGATCCCGAGCACCCGCGACGGCTCGCGCGGGAGGCCGAACGCGGTGGTCTCGATTTCGTGACGCTGGACGACTCCATGGCACTGCCGGAGGGGTCCCCCGCCGCCCTGGGGCGCCCGGACGCGCTGACCGTGCTCGCCGGAATCGCTCCGCTGACCAGCACCATCGGCCTGCTGGCCACGGTGACGACGACCTACTGCGAACCCTTCCATGTCTCCAGGGCACTGGCCACGCTCGACCACATCAGCCGGGGTCGGGCCGGCTGGCGCCCGCGTGTCGCCGCCACGGCGGCGGAGGCCGCGCACTTCGGGCCCGAACCCCTGGCCGGGGCGGACGAACTCCACGCCGAGCAGGACGAGTTCACCGAGGTGGTCATCAAGCTCTGGGACAGCTGGGAGGACGGTGCGGAGATCAGGGATGTGGCCACCGGGCGCTTCCTGGACCGGTCCAGGCTGCGCCGCGTCGAACACGCCGGAGAGCATTTCCGTGTCCAGGGCCCGGCGAACGTACCGCGGCCGCCGCAGGGCCATCCCGTCCTCGCGGTCGGCTTCGACCCGCGCGCGCACCGGGCCCCCGCGCCCGAGGCCGACCTGGTCCTCGTCGAGGTGGCGGATGCCCGGGAGGCCCGAGCGCGGGTCGGAGCGCACACCCGGGTCATCGGCGAGCTGGAGGTGCTGTTCTCCGGCGACCACGGCGTGTCCGACTGGAGCGGTCCCGCCGAGGGTGCCGGGCGGCGCCGCGCCGGGTTCGCCGGAACGCCGGGCGAACTCGCCCGGCTCCTCGGTGATCTGTGGGAATCCGGGGACGTCGACGGATTCCATCTGCGTCCCGCGTTCCTGCCCACCACACTGTCCCGGTTCACCGCGGAGGTCGTCCCGGTCCTGCGTCAGCGGTCCCGGCTCCGCCCGTACCCGTACTCGTACCCGTACCCGTACCCGGAAACGGCCCTCGGCCCGTACCCGGAGACGACCCCGCACCCGTCCGCGGAAACGACCCTGCGCGCGCGGCTCGGCCTGCCCGCCAGCGCCCCGAACGTCCTCTCGGCCTGAAAGGCGGCCCCCTCGATGACCAGACCCGTCAAGCAGGTGCACCTCGCCGCGCTCTTCCCCGTCAACCAGATGACGGCCTGGCGCGACGCGCGCGCCGGGAGCCAGGTCGACTTCGCCTCGTACTCCCATCTGGCCCGTACCGCGGAGCGGGGCAGGTTCGACGCCTTCCTCCTCGCCGACTTCCCGCGCCTGGTGGAGCATCGCGGCCGGATCTCCGACATCGGGGTCGCCGGTCAGCTGGACCAGATCACCGTACTGTCGGCGCTGGCGTCGGTGACGGACCGGATAGGGCTGGCCGCCACCGTGAACACCACCTTCAACGAACCCTTCGACGTGGCCCGCAAGCTGGCCACCCTGGATCACCTCTCCGGTGGCCGGTGCGGCTGGAACGTCGTGACCACGCCGGATCCCTGGACGGGCGAGAACTTCCGCCGCGGCGGCTACCTCCCGTACCCGGACCGCTATCTGAGGGCGGCGGAGTTCGTCGATGTCGCCAGGACCCTCTGGGGCGGATGGGGGCCGCGCGGTGCGGCCCGGTTCCGCCACGAGGGGCCGCATTTCCGCATCGGCGGACGGTTCACCGTCCCGACCAGCCCGCAGGTCCATCCCCTCACCATCCAGGCGGGGGATTCCGAGCAGGGCCGGGAGTTCGCGGCCGCGACGGCCGAGATGATCTACAGCCGTCATCTGGGGGCGGCCGGCCGGGCCTTCCACGCGGACATCAAGCGGCGTGTGGCGCGCCACGGTCGTGACCCCGGGCATGTGAAGATCATGCCCGGGGTGTCGTTCGTCCTCGGCGGCTGCGACGAGGAGGCCAGGGCGAACGCCGTGCTCGCGCAGCGCCGGGCGGTGAGCCCTCAGCTCGCCATCTGGTATCTGGAGCGGGTCTGGGGACGCGATCTGTCGGCGTACGACCCCGAGGGGCCGCTGCCGGGCATCGACCCCGACCCCGACGCTGCGGCGCCCGGGTGGCCGGGGCTGGCCGACGCCGCGGTGCGCTCGCGCCGGGCGGAGAAGTGGCGGGCCCTCGCCACCGAGCGGAAGCTGAGCATCCGGGAGCTGGTGATGAAGCTGACCGCGGGCCGGCCCTTCATCGGCACGCCCGCCCGGGTGGCCGAGCAGATGAACGACTACGTCCAGTCGGACGGCGCCGACGGGTTCGTCCTGGTGCCCCGGTACGCCCCCGGCGGGCTGGACGAGTTCGTCGACCGGGTGGTGCCCGAGCTTCAGGACCGCGGTGTTCTGCGTACCGAGTACTCCAGCCGTACCCTGCGGGGGCACTTCGGGCTCCCGGCGCCCGCCGGGCATCGGTCCGGCGGTGTCCTGTCGGCCATCCGGGGGGCGGAGCGTCCGCCGGCGCGGGGCGGGGTCACGGTGGGGGTGCCCCGGATCGCGGCCGGGGCCGCCTCGGGCGGGCCGTCCGCCGTGTCGCCGCCGGCCTTGGCGCAGTCGGCCTTGGCGCAGCCGGCCGGCCGTCAGGCCTGACGGGGGTCGGTGGCTCGTCCACGGAGGCCGGCGTCGCCGCCCGGTGACGCGACCGTGGCGGCCGGGCGATGGGCGGCCGACGGCTCGTGTACGGCGACTCCGTCGGGGAGGTGGTCACGGGGATCGGTCTGCCCCGTGAGCAGGAACGTGCGGAAGAGGCCGCCGGGTTGCGCCCACTGAACGGCGGTGACGTGCGGGTTCGCCATGAGGACCGGGCATTCCACCCGCTGCCAGGTGTTTCCCCTCCGGACGGCGTCACCGAAGACGATCCGGACCTCGCCCCGCGCGGCCTCGGAGAATCCCACGGAGGCGCGGCGCCAGAAGGCGGCGGCCCTTTCGGAGTAGTCGTGGTAGTACGGGGTGGGCAGGCCCAGCTCTTCGATGAGCATCATCATCGTCCGCCCGCCGTACTTCTCGGCCGTGGCCTTCGCCGCCGCTTCGACCGATTTCCCCCGGTGGGTACCGCTGTAGTACCACAGGGCCGTGGGGTCGCCGCGTTCCACGGCGCACCGCATCTGTTCTCTCGTCACCCATCGGGAGACGATGTCGGTCTGCCCGGGAAGGACGACGCCGCCGCCGTTGGTCGGCCCCTCGTGAGCGAAGGGAACCGACTCCCCGACCGGCTCGGCCCGCAGGACCAGGGTGTCACCGGGGGCCACTACAGGTAGGCCGAACGTTCGGGAGAGTCCGGCAGCGGCAAGTGCTGCACCACGGGGTTGCGCTTGCCGCTCGCGGTGAACCGGAAGGGGTGCCGCGGCCGGTGGCACAGGCGGAAGCCCTGCCTGGCGCCGAAGTGCGCGTCGAGCCTTCTGTTCACATCGCGTACGCAGGCCTCGGCGGCTTCCGCCGGTCCGACGGTCACGAGATCGAGCGTGCCCGGTTCGTGCTGGACGACCTGGAAGTCCGGCAGGCCGGCCTCGGCCAGCGCGGCGAGCAGCGCGTAGGGCGAGTAGAGCGTTCCGTCGAGGCCGACCAGGCTGCTGCGGGCCCGGCCCTGGAGGGCGTCCGTCACCGTTCCCGGGAGTCCGCAGTCGCAGGTGGTGGGCCGGGGCGCGAGGTCGCCCGTGAGGTAGCGGATGATCGGCATGGGGGTGGAGAGCAGGGATGTCAGGACGACGGCGCCCACCGCGTCGTCGCCGGTCGGTTCGTCGCCGGTGGCTCGGTCGCGGGCCGGTTCGTCGCCGGTCGCCTCGGCTCCGGTCGCCCCGTCTCCGGCCGGCGCGATCTCGGGCAGGACGAGGTCGTCCTGGAAGTGCATCCGCCGCCGCCCGCATTCGTAGGCGGCGTATCCGGTCTCCGACGTCGCGTACAGCATGGTCACGGGAGTGCCGAACGCCTCCTCGATGATGCGGCGGCCGCTGTCGGGCATGTGTTCGTGGCCGGCGACGACGCCGTGCGGGCGCAGGGTGATGCCCCGGCTCAGGCAGAACCGGGCCAGGGCGATGACGCGGCTGGAGGAGCCGGTGATCGCGTCGACCGGGAAACGCCCGACCACGGCCTCGTAGTCGGCGACGATGTCGGGCGCGTCGGGGTCGTAGCCGCGCAGGTTGCACTTGATGTACGGGCGGGGCAGCATCATCGGCTCAAGGAGTTGGGTGCCGGGGAAGAGCAGCCCCAGGTTGAGCACGGTCCCGGTGTCCGGGAGGCCGAGGTGAGCGCTGAAGCGCTCGCGGATCACCTGGTTCGAGAGGCTGCCGGTCCCCGCGGTGGACAGCAGGGTGACGGGCTGGCCGGTGCTGCCGCTGGTCCGGGCGAGGAAGAAGCGGCCGGGCTCCATCAGGCCCGTCGCGTCGCGGCTGATGAAGTCGAGGCCGTGCGCGCTCAGATCCTCCTTGCGGGTCAGGGGGAAGTCGCCCAGGCCCAGCCGTTCGCGGCCGTGCAGCGCGCGGTAGTACGGGACCCGCCGCACGGCTGTGGTCAGCAGGTGGTCGAGGCGCTCGCGCCCCCGGTCGGGGGAGTACGGGGTCAGGTTCTCGATCTCCTGGCGCTTCTCCCGGAACCAGGCGGACGACGCCTTGCGGGTGGTGCGCTCGCGCAGCTCATGGAATGCGTGCGCCAGATCGCTCGGCGGGTTCGGCACAGGTCCTCCTTGCGGACGTGGGCCGGGTGCCGGCGGTGTGTGCGCCGGCACCCGGCCCGGACGGACGTCAGATGCGTTCGAGGCCGCCGGGGGACGGCCTTCGGATCCTCGTCGCCGACCTCGATGCCGAATTCGTCCGACGTGGTGGCCGTTTCGGCCTTCCGGATCTCGCTCACGAATGCTCCGGGCGGGGTGGCCGGTGAATTCCCATGGAATCCGTTCGGGTGTGTGCCATTCCGGCCCGTTGGAGTGTCGTCTCGCGGTCGAGACGATTCGAGGCTAGGGCGCCGTACGCAATGCCGACAAGAATTCTCTGATGCTTGCTCAGGAATGTGTACGGACGGGCCCGGAGTGTTTCACCGATCCGTGTCATCGCCGTCGCCGTCGCTGTGTCTGTGTCTGTGCCGGTGCCGGTCCTGGGCGGGCGGGCGCGCCGCGTGGGCTAGCGGGGTGCGGCCGGGAGGGGGAAGCTGCGGCGCAGCAGGGCGTCGAAGGCGGCGTCGGGGAGGAGGCGGCGGGCGGTCATCACGGTGCGGGCCATGGCTCCGATCGCGTAGCGGGCGCGGGGGCGGGGGGTGGTGGCGGCCCGGACGATGACCTTGGTCGCGGCTTCGGCGGGTACGGCGCCGCCCCGGCGGGTGAAGGTCTTGTTGGCGTACAGGTCGGCCAGTTCGTCGCGGAAGGTGTCGTACGGGTGGTCGCCGGTGGTGGAGGCGTGCATGGTGCCGACGGCGGTGCCGGCGAAGTCCGTGATGGTGGGGCCCGGCTGGACCACCACGACCTTGACGCCGAAGGGGGCGACCTCCAGGCGCAGCGAGTCGCTGATCGCCTCCAGTGCGTGTTTGGTGGAGTGGTAGAAGCCGCCGCCCGGTGGGGAGAACCGTCCGCCCATGGAGGAGATGTTGACGATCCGTCCGGTGCGGGCGGCGCGCATGGCGGGCAGGACGAGTTGGGTGAGACGGACCGGGCCGAAGACATTGGTCTCGAACTGGGCCCTCATCTCCTGGGGGCCGGCGATTTCGACGGGCAGGTGGAGGCCGTAGGCGGCGTTGTTGACCAGGATGCCGACCGCGCCGTGGTCCTGCTCGACCCGGGTCACCGCGGCTGTCATCGACTCCTCGTCGGTGACGTCCAGGGCCAGGGTGGTCATGCCCTCGGCGGCCAGTTCCGCGAGATCGCCGGGGCGGCGGGCGGTGGCGTAGACGGGGTGGCCGAGCCGGTGCAGGGCCAGGGCGGTCTGGCGTCCCATGCCGGAGGAGCAGCCGGTGATGAGAACGGGGCTGGACGAGGGTGCGCTGGAACGCGTTTCATGCCGTTTGCCCGCTGCGCGAGTGGTCATGGTTCACGTCTTCCGGTGGAGGAGGTCCCAGACGGCCGACTCGGCGCCCGCCAGGGCCTGGGGTGACAGGTCGGTGACGAGCTGGGGGCGGATGCTCTTGAGCAGTCCGCCGAAGGCGCCGAGGGCGAGCGCGACCAGGACGGGGGCGTCGCCCTCACGGATCTCGCCCGCGCGCTGGCCGCGTTCGATGAAGTCCGCTGCGAAGGTGTCGATCTCGGCGGCCAGGGCGCGGCTCTCGGTGTCGAGGAAGGTGTCGTGCTGCTGGTGTTCCAGGAAGGCGAAGGCGGCCGGATGGGCCCCGGCGAAGCGGGTGAAGCCCTGCCAGATCTGTGCGAACTCCTCCCGGGAGGAGGTGGTGGGCTGCGCGGTGGCCGCGGTCAGCCCGGCGAGCAGGCCGCCCTTGGCGTGCCGGAAGGCGGCGTTGCCGAGGATCTCCTTGCTGGCGTAGTAGCGGTAGATGCTGCCCACCCCGACCTGCGCGTGGTGCGCCACGGCGGGCATCTGCGTTCCCTCGTAGGTGCGTTCGGCGAAGAGGGACAGGGCGGAGTCGAGGAGCCGGGAAGCGAGATCGGCGGAGGCTTGGGGCACGGAATGAATATTCATTCCGGAGGGATGGGCTGTCAAGACCTCGCCCGGGCAGGGGTCAATGGCGCGGGGTCAGTGCGCGGTCCAGTCGGGGGCGCGGCCGCTCACGGCGACCACGCGGTCGAGCAGCGGGGCGTCCGGGGCGACCGGGACGGGTGGGCCGAAGTTGGTGCCGCGCAGCGGGTCGTCGGGGCCGGCCGAGGCCAGGAGTTCGTACGCCACCCGCAGGCTCGCCTCCGGCAGGCTGTAGGGCTGCCCGGTGGCGCGGGCGAGGTCCCAGCCGTGGACGACCAGTTCGTTCAGGGCGATCTGGCCCGCGACCTGGGCGGGCAGGGTGATGCCCCCGGCGCGGGTGGTGCCCTCCCAGGCCTCCGGAGCGGCCCAGGCGGTCGCCAGTTCCCCGAGGTGCTCCGGGAGCACCGTGCGCCAGTCGTCGTCCAGTACCGGCAGGGCGGAGGCGGGCGGGGTGTCCGTGGTGGAGCCCAGATTCTTCAGCGCGGCGTCCCGGAAGGCCGCCGACAGTCCGGTCAGATGGCCGAGCAGCCCCCGTACCGTGTAGTCCGGGCAGGGTGTCGGCTCCCCGAGCTGCCCGTCCGCCACACCGTCGAGCAGGCGGGCCACGGCGGCGGCGGGGGGCCGGAGGTCGGGCAGGGGGTGCGGGGAGTCCGGGGACGGGTTCCGTACGGTCGATTCCATGCGCTGATCACTTCCCGGCCGGGGGGACTCCTCACCGGGTGCCCTTCCGTGTGGCCCGTTCGGGGGTAGGAACCCGCTGCCGGATGTTGTCAGCCATCGGGTGCTCCCCCGGTGGGCGGGGCCGTCAGCACCGTCGCCAGCTGGGAGCGGCCCGTCACCCCCGTCTTGCGGTAGACCCGGTGGAGGTGGTTGTCGACGGTGCGGACCGTGACGCCGAGCCAGGCCGCGATCTGTCTGCTGGTGTGGCCGGCGGCGGCGAGGCGGGCCACATCGCGTTCGCGTTCGGTCAGTCCCGGTGTCCAGCAGGCGAGGACCGCGGGGGTCATCGTCCCTTCGCAGGCCAGGGTGAGGCGGTGGCAGAGGTCTGCGGCCCGCTGGGCGCGGGTGTCCGCTCCCCGGCGGGACCACAGCCCGGCCGCCTGTGCGGTGGCCTCGGCCGCGTGCAGGCGCATCCCGGTGGCGTCGAATCCGGCGGCGGCCCGCTCCAGGGCGGGTGCGTCCTGTGCTGCCAGCGCGGCGGCGTGCTCGGCGTACAGGGCCAGATGCGGTGCCTCGCCGCCGGCGGCGAGAGCGGCGAGGCGGGTGGCGGTCCCCGCGGGCCGGCCGAGGCGGACCGGGAGGTGCAGCAGCTCCGCCTCCCAGAGCGGAGTCGCCTGTTCCCGTGCGCCCTGGGCGGCGAGCAGGGCCTGGCGGGCGGCGTCGGCCGGGCGGCCCCGGGCGGCCAGGATCCAGGGCCGGGCCATGCGCAGCGACGGGGTGTGGAAGCAGCGGTAGGACTCCACCCGGGCGAGGTGCGCCCGGTCGAGCAGCGATTCGGCGCCCGCGGTGTCACCCAGCTGTGCCTCGACCACGGCCCATTCGCCGAGCATGAGCCCCAGCTGTCCCCAGGTGCTGTCGTCCCGCAGGACGGCGCAGGCGTCCCGCATGTGTTTCCGGGCGGTGTGCAGGGCGCCCCGGCGGGCGGCGACCCTGCCGAGGTAGAACTGCCAGGCGCCCTGGGTGGCGACCCAGCCGGACTCGCGGGCCCGCCGGTACTCGGTGGCCGCCGTGGTGCCCGCTTCGTCCAGCTGTCCCGCGTAGGCCTGGACGGTGACCAGCCAGCTCATCAGTCCGGCGCCCAGCATCGGGATGTCGTCCTCGCCGGGCAGCCGGAGCGCCGATTTGAGGAGGGTGAGGGCGGACGTCGTCCTGCCGTGGCAGAACGCGTGGACCCAGGCCGCGTACTGGAGCCGGACCCGGGTGCCCGGGCCGGGCCGGGGTCGGCGGCCGGCCCGTTCGACGGCGGCGGTGTACCCGGGCCAGTCGGCCTGCACGGCGAGCAGAAGGGCCTGGAGCGCGGCCAGCTCCGCGCGGGCCTCCTCGTCGTGCAGCGCCTCCTCGCCCCGGCGCAGCAGGTCCACGGCGTCGGTGGGGCGGTCGAGGGTCAGATACATATTGGCTGCCCGTAACTGAACCGAACGCAACTGCTCCCGTTCGGGGAGGACGCTTTGCGGCAGGCCGCGGTGGATCTGTTCGGCCTCGACGCCGTGGCCGCCGTGGCCGAGGGCGACGGCGAGGACGCGGCGGGCCGGGGTGCCGCCGCCGGCCGCGCACGCGGCCTGGGCCAGCTCGGCGGCGAGGGTGAAGTCCATCGTCAGGACGGCGTGGTCGGCGGCGGAGAGCAGCAGGGCGGGGTCGGAGTGGTCGCCGGACGCGAGTCGCCAGCCGCCGATCCGGGCGGGGTCGGCCCGGCGGCGCATGCCGGTGCGCTGGAGGGCGTCGGCGAGTTCGCGGCAGTGGCGGCGGCGTCGGTGGGCGGGCATCCGGCGGCGGAGCACTTCGCCGTAGAGGGGGTGGGCGAGGCGGATCCGGGCGCGGCGGCCGTTGTTCTCGCCGGTGGCGAGGGAGTGGTGGTGGAGTTCGTCCAGGACGGCGGGGCCGACGAGGTGTTCGAGTTCGGTGGAGCCGAGGGGTTCGCCGAGTGCCAGAAGCTCGGCGGCGCGCCGGACGGCGGGACGGAGGCGGCCGATGCGCCGTTCGACGAGGGCGGTCAGCTCGGTGCCGGGGTCGAGGGGGCCGGTGCACTGCCAGACTCCGGCGGTGTCGGTGAGGGTTCCGGCGGCGGTGCCCGCCTCCACGAGCTGCTGGAGCCAGAGGACGTTGCCCCCGCTGTGCTGCCACAGCAGATGGGTGGTGGAGGTTTCCACCGGGCCGCCCAGGGCCCGTTCGAGCAGCAGGCCGATCGAGCCGGCGGTGAGGGGTGGCAGTTCCCATCGGCGGGCGTAGCCGCTGCGGGTCATCGTGTCGACGGCGTCGGGCAGCGGGGCGCCCGAGCGGGCGGTGAGCACGATGCGCAGGGTCCGGCGGACGGCCAGGTGGAGGAGGAGGGCGGCGGATCCCTCGTCGAGGAGTTGGGCGTCGTCCACCTGGAGTACGGGAATCGTGGCGGCCGGAGCCATGGCGCCATGGTCCGGGGCGTACGGGGGGTACGGATCCGGGTCCGGGGCGTCCGGGTCGAGGTCCGGGGCCGGAACCTTCGGGTCCGGGGCGTTACGGTCCGGGTCGTTCGGGTCCGGGGTGGACGCGGCTGTGAGGAGTCCGTCGGCGAGGACTCGGAGCAGATTGGAGCGCCCGCCGGAGGGCGGGAGAGTGGCCGGCAGCAGATGAGCCAGGGCGCCGAAGGGGATGCGCCGGGTGCTCTCGGTGGCCGGGGCGGTCAGCACCCGTGCGGTGGGGCGGGCGGGTCCCGCGAGGAGTTCCCGGACGAGCCGTGTCTTGCCGACCCCTGCCGGTCCGGTCAGCAGCAGGACGCGGGGCCCCGGGCCGGTCAGCAACGACGCCAGCCCGGTGAGGGTCTCCTCCCGGCCGGTGAAGGGCCAGGCGTGGGCGGAGGTGGGCCTTCCGGTGAGGGGCCGCCGACTGCCGTCCGGTGCGACGGAGTCTCCTGTGCGGTTCCGCATGGCGGCCCCTTCCCTGAACGGCGGCGCGAGGGAGCCGCCGTGGGTCTGAGTACCAGATTACTCACGACATGACGCTGCGTCAGGCATACGTTCTCATCGGTGCCGGAGCCACCTCCGGCCCACCGGAGGAGAACGGAGGAGGCACTGTGCGCAGCAGGCGAAGAAGGGGCCGGGCGGCCGGGTCCGCCGTGCTCGGGTCCGTCCCGGCCCGGCTGATATCGGCGGTCACCGTACTGGCCGGGGTCCTGGCCGGAACCCTGGTCACGGGGCCGCCCGCAGCGGCGGCCGATCTGCCGTACGGCCCGTACACCTGCGTGAACGGCTTTGTGTGGCGGGAGGCGTTCCCGGGCGACCAGGTCTGTGTGACACCGGCGGTCCGTGGTCAGGGCTGGTCGGAGAACGCGCTGGGGCCGTCGCGCCGGGAGCCGAACGGTGGTCCGTACGGGCCGGACACCTGCAAGCAGGGGTTCGTCTGGCGGGAGGCCCGCCCGTCGGACCGTGTCTGTGTCCCGCCGGCCAGCCGTGACCAGGCCCGTACCGACAATGCGAACGCCCCCTGGCGGCTGGTCGACCCCGGAGCGACGCCCCGGGGCGGGGTCTCCGTGACCACCACACCGCACCAGCTCGGCGGCTGGTTGTACGCCACGGGCGGCGGGGTCAGTCCCTATGGGGCGGTGCGGTTCTCCGCGGTCGGTATCAACACCGTCGGGCCGTATTCGCTCGGGGTGCTGACGGCCACTCCGTCCGGGACGCTGCCGGGGTGGCAGTACGTGGCGGATGTGCGCTGCCGGGGCGGGCAGACGGGGCCGGCGACGATCGTGGTCCTCGATCAGAGTTCGGGGCTGGTCACCACGGCCGGGACCACGGACGCGTTCCGGCGCTGCGGCTGACGGCGCGGGAGCGCTCCGGCTGACGGTGCCGGGGCGCTGCGGCGGGCACGGGCGGCTCACCGGGCGGACACGGGGCCGCTCCGGCGGGGGCCGGGTCCACAGCGGTCAACGGTGACACCCCCTGGGTCGCACGGCCGATCGAAGCGACCGTTGGCGCTTGATCGCGAGAAACATCCCGTACTGGTTTCGATCCGGGTTCGCTGCGGATCGTCAGGCGGCGGCAGCCGGGGGAACCGCTCTCCGCGCGCCGTGGCCCAGCGGTGGCGGCCCGGTCTCCCGGAGCCGCCGAACCTCGCGGGGACCTCCGGACGGCCGGTTCCCGCCCTTGCCTCACCGAGGAGAGCCCATGCGTCTTCGAACCTTCCGGACCTCGGCCGTCGGCGCCATCGCGCTGTTCGCCGTGATCTTCGGTACTCAGCCGGGCGTGGCGGACAGCGCCCCGTCCGCCGCCAACCCGTCGATCGTGCATCAGGTACCGAATGTGCCGCTCACGGTCGACGGCAGGTCGGTGGATCCGCAGAGCATCACCCAGTACAACGGCCGCCCTCTCTACATGGCGGCGGTTCCGGACGGGGGCCGGAAGGTGCGCCTGGCCACCTTCACCGAGCGCGATGCCTTTGAGCGCTTCGTGAGAGAGAACGACGGGCCGGCGCGGGCACTGGCCAAGCCCCGGGAGATGAATCCGGAGCAGGCTGTGACCGGCAGGGCCGCGACTCCGGGCAAGCCGAACGCGCCGAAGGCGGGCCCGCCCGGCTACAACGCGTTCATCTTCGACAACATCGACTACGGGGACGGCCGGCTCTCGGTGTCGACGGGGTACGGGTACTCGGATCTGACCCGGGTCAGTCTCTGCTACTACTGGCCCTTCTGCACCGACTGGAACGACAGGGCGTCATCCGCCGTCGCCGACACACCGCAGGGGCAGATGCTCTGGGAGCACATCCACTGGGGCGGATCCGCGCTCTGGATCTCCAGCCGTGCCTGGATACGCGATCTCGGCGCCTACGGGTGGATGGACCGGACCTCGTCCTTCGCCGCGTACTAGAGGTTCCCGGGACCGCTGACCGGTCCTGAGTCCTGAGTCCTGAGGACCACCCACGGGCCCGCTGGGGCGGGGCACTTGCCCTCCAGCGGGCCCGACCCGTGTCCCGACCCGTGTCCCGGCCCGTGGTCCCGACCCGTGGTCCCGGCGGTCAGGCCGTCCCGGACGCTTCGGACGCTTCGGACGCTTCGGCGCGGATACGGGGGAACTGGGCGCCCATCGCGGCGGCCAGCGCCTCGGCCCCGGACAGGGGGCGGACCATGACCATGAAGTCGTCGATCAGGCCCTGGTCGTCGGTGTGGAGGAAATCGCAGCCGGTGATCTCGCGGTCGCCGACCCGGGCCGTGAAGACCAGGGCGTGGTCACGGCCGTCGGCGCCGGTGATCTCGCGGATGTAGCGGAAGTCCTCGAACACCCGGGAGACACCGCGCAGGATCGCGGCGGTCAGGGCCTTGCCCGGGTAGGGGCGGAAGGTCACCGGGCTGGTGAACACGACATCGTCGGCGAGGAGGGCCTCCATGGCCTCGTGGTCGCCCGCTTCCACCGCGCTGCGGAACGGATGCATCCCCAACACCTCTTATTCAACTCGTTGAATAGGTGCGGGTGATACTAGTCGCATCGTTGTACGGTGTCTCCATGTCACTGAAGTACGCGGTCCTCGCCGCTCTCCTCGAAGGCGAGTCCTCCGGCTACGACCTGGCCAAGATCTTCGATGTGTCGGTGTCGAACTTCTGGGCGGCCACGCCCCAGCAGCTCTACCGCGAGCTGGAACGCCTGGCGGAGGCCGGACTCGTCCACGCACGGGTCGTCCCGCAGGAACGGCGGCCGAACAAGCGGATGTTCACCCTCTCCGACACCGGCCGTCAGGACCTGGCCGGCTTCACCGCGCGGCAGCCGAAGCCCACCGCCACCCGGGACGAACTCATGGTGAAGGTCCAGGCCCTCGAAGCGGGTGACCCCGGTGCCGTACGGGCGCACATCGAGGAACGGATGGTGTGGGCGCAGGGCAGACTCGCCCGGTACGAACGCGTACGCCGGCACCTCCTCGGCGGGCTCGGGGAGGACGAGTTCCTGCGCGACGGCGACCGCGTCGGCCCGTACCTCACCCTGCTGCGCGGCATCGCCTTCGAGGAGGAGAACCTGCGCTGGGGCCGGCGCGCCCTGGAGATCCTGGAACACCGCACCGCATCGGCCGAAAGCGGGCAGCGGGACCGGCGGGAGCCGTCGTGACCCGGTATCTGCGGTACGTCGCCCTCGGCGACAGCCAGACCGAAGGCGTCGGCGACGGGGACGACAGCACCGGTCTGCGGGGCTGGGCCGACCGGCTCGCCGAGCATCTCGCCCTGGCCTCACCCGGCGTGCGGTACGCCAATCTCGCCGTCCGGGGCCGGCGCGCCGCCCAGGTGCACACCGGGCAGCTGGCACCCGCCCTCGCCCTGCGCCCCGACCTGGCCACCGTGGTCGCGGGTGTCAACGACCTGCTGCGCCCCCGCTTCGACCCGGACGGGACCGCCGGTCATCTGGAGGCGATGTTCGCCGCGCTCACCGCCGCCGGGGCCCAGGTCGCCACGCTCACCTTCCCCGACATCACCCGTGTCATCCCGCTCGCACGGCCCGCCCGCCCCCGGATCGAAGCGCTCAACCAGCGCATCCGCGACGCCGCGTACCGCCATGGGGTCACCGTCGCCGAGACCTCCGGCCACGCCGCCGTCACCGACCCCCGGCTCTGGAGCGCCGACCGCCTGCACGCGGGCCCCCTCGGCCATGAACGTATCGCCGCGGCCATGGCCCACGCCCTTGGCCTGCCCGGCAGCGACGACACCTGGACCCTCCCGCTGACCGCCCCGGGCCCGGGTGCGGCGGGCCCGTCGCCGGGGTGGCACACCGCCGCGGCCGAGGCGCGCTGGGCGGCCCGGCACCTCGGTCCCTGGGCCGGCAGACGGCTGCGCGGGCGCTCCTCCGGCGACAACCGCACCGCCAAGCGCCCGCACCTCACCGCCGTACACCCGCTCTGAGCTTGTCTTCCATGGTCCGGGTCGGTTTCGTTCAACGGGGACGAGGGGGCCTCGGCGTCTCAACCGGCTTTGCCGCTCCGCAGGTCAGGACGTTGCCCGGGGTGGGTTCGGACCGCCAGGTAACCGGTCAGGCCACCCAGCGCGAGGCACAGCGGCGAGTACAGCGCGAGGTCCCAGTGCCGGAACTCGGCGGGAACTTCCCCCAGGTCGAGGCCGGACACCAGCAGGCCGCCCAGTCCACGGACGGCCAGCACACCGGAGAGCGTCCACAGGCCCGTCCGCACCAGCCGCGAGGAGGCGAGCCGGTGCGCCGGCCGGGCGGCCGTGACCGTGAGCCACGCGCCCGCGCCGAGCAGTCCGGCGACCGCCAATGTCACGGGGGCCGAGGGCAGTCGGCTCTCCTCGACGCCGACCACGACGGCCGCGAACTCGGCACGGGTGGCCAGCGGCCAAGGTGAGACCGTCCACACCGCGTGCAGGGCGCCCGCCGCCGCCAGGCCGACGGCTGCGACACCGGCTGCGGCGCGGGCGCCACCTCCCGCGCCGCTTTCCGTACCGCTTCCCCTACCGCTTTTCGTACCGCTTTTCGTACCGCTTCCCGAGTGGTTTCCCGTACCGCCCGCCGAACCGAGCAGCCATTCCATGGCCTTCATGCTGCCGCCCTTCCCCACTCCACAGGTCCGCCACCGGCACCGGGGCAGATCCATGCATCACTGTATGGATGTTCCGTACAGTACTGTATGGAACATGGCTAAGGGCAAGGTCAGCAAGGACGACTGGACGATGGCGGCACTGCGGGCATTTGCCCACGGCGGGGTCGCCGCGGTGGCGGTGGACGTACTCGCCAGGGAACTCGGTGTCACGCGCGGCAGCTTCTACTGGCACTTCGAGAACCGGGAGGCCCTCCTCGTGGCCGCCCTGGAAACCTGGGAGCGGCACGGTACGACAGAGGTCATCGCGGCCGTCCGGGAGGAGGCCGACCCCCTGGCGCGGGCGCGGAGCCTGCTCGCCGAGGCGCTGGGGGACGAGAAGATCGCCGGGCTGGAGCCGGCCCTCGCCGCGCATACCGGCCATCCCGCCGTCGCCGAGGTCGTCGCGCGCGTCACCCGGGCCCGACTCGCCTTCCTCGAAGAGGTGTACACCGACGTCGGCTTCGGGCCGCGGGACGCCCGCCATCGGGCCCTCGCCGCGTACGCCGCCTACCTGGGCTGGCTCGATCTGCGCCGGACGGCACCCGACTCGGCCCCCGAAGCACAGCTCCAGGACCCCGGCTCGGCCGCGGCCCTCGACCACCTGGTCGACATGATCCTCGCGCCGGGCGGTCCGGGCACCGGACCGGCATAAAGATCAACCAATACGGCCGGTCACCCGGAGGTGCCGCCGCGACGGGCGTAGGCGCGGGCGGCGCGGGCGCGGTCGCCGCAGCGGGTGGAGCACCAGTGGCGGCGGCCGTGCCGGAGCAGATAGCGGTTGCAGGGCGGGGAGCCGCAGGCGGTGAGGCGCTCGGCATCGGGGGAGGTGAGCAGATCGGCGGCGTCGGCGGCGAGGGTGGCGAGCGCGTGGTCGACGATCTGCGTGGTGGGGTGCGGCGCGGCGCGGTAGGGGCCGGTCCTGTCGTCCCACCGCAGCAGCGGCGCGGAGGAAACCCTCACCAGTGCGTCATTGACGGCGTCCAGGGCGGCGGGCAGGGCGGGCAGCCCCTCGACACGGGACGCGAACAGCGCCCTGACCTGCTCGCGCAGGGAACGCAGCTGCGCCGCGCACATCTCCCGCATCCCGATCCCGACCGGGGCGAGACCGCGTTCGGTCAGCCATTCGTTCGCCCCCTCAGGGGTACCGAGTTGGTCGACACGGTGTCCGCCGGGCAGGGCGAGGGCGCTGTTGGCGAGGGCGAGAGCGGGGTACCGCTCCGCGCCCGGCGCGGGCGCCAGGCCGGGCTCGGGGGTCACGGTCTCTTCCATGGCCCTCATGGTACAAGCCCTCACCATCCATGAACCTCACGCTTGGCATTGAGTTCATCCGTGAGACCCGGCTAAGGTTCTCTCACGGTTCAGCAACGACTATCCGTGAGGTGCGTCTCCATGTCCTCCCCCGCTTCCTCCCCCAAGTCCTCCTCCGTGCCCGCCCCCGTGCCCGCCTCCATCGCGGCGCCCGAGCCGTTCCCCGTCCGGGTCTTCGGCGGCCCGACCGCCCTCTTCGACTACGGCGGTCTGCGCTTCCTCACCGACCCGACCTTCGACGGCCCCGGCGAGTACCGGACACCGGGCGGGCCGGTCCTGACCAAGACCGCGCCCCCGGCGGGCAGCCCCGCCGACCTCGGCCGGGTCGACGTCGTCCTGCTCTCCCACGACGAACACCCCGACAACCTCGACGAATCCGGACGCGCCCTGCTCGCCGAGGTGCCCCTCACCCTCACCACCCCCGGAGGCGAGAAGCGCCTCGTGGACCGGGTCAAGGGCCTGGCCGACTGGGACTCCGTCGAACTGGACCGCCCCGGCGGCGGCACGGTCACCGTGACCGGAGTGCCCGCCGTCCACGGGCCCGGCACCCGCGAGGAAACCGAACCCCTCACCGGCCAGGTCGTCGGCTTTGTCCTGACCGGTACCGGCCTCCCCACCGTCTACGTCAGCGGGGACAACGCCTCGCTCGACCCCGTCCGGCGGATCGCCGAGCGGTTCGGCCCCGTCGACACCGCCCTCCTCTTCGCCGGCGCGCCCCGCTTCCCCGTCCTCTTCGGCGGGGAGTGCCTCGTCCTCGACAGCGCCCGGGCCGCCGAAGCCGCGCGGATCCTGGGCGCGCGCCGTGTGGTGCCCGTCCACTACGACAGCTGGACCCACTTCACCGAGGGCCGCGACGACCTCACGGCGGCCTTCACGGCGGCCGGGCTCGCCGACCGCCTGGACTGGGGTCACCAGGGCTGACCAGGGCGCCGCGCGCGGGGCTCAGGCCTCGACCGTGACCTCCACGGGGGTCATGGCCGCGTCATGGTGGACCACCGGCCAGTAGCCGTCGAGCATGTACTCCTCGCCGACGTCCTCGTAATGGAGCTCCGCCGTGGTCGCGGAGGTCACCGCGAGGGTGGTGGGGACCATCTTCCGCAGGAACGCCGCCCGTTCCTCGCCGCCGGGCTCCTCGCCGGGGTTGTCGCCGGGGTTGTCGGCGGGCTCCTCGCCGTGCGCGCCCCACTCCCACAGATACGCCGTCGCCCGCTCACGTACCGCGGCGAAATCCGCGAGCAGGGCGCGGGCACGCGGCAGCAGCCCGGCGATCGTCCCGGCGTCCGGGTGCCCGCCGCCCAGGGAGTCGAAGGTCACCGCAAGCTCCTGTCCGGCGACCCGGACGGTCACATACCGCTCCCCCGCGATCCGGTCCAGGGCGGTGAAGGCGGGATCGTCCGGGACAGCCGTTCCGGAGTCGGGGGTCGGGGCGTGGGCCATGGTGCCTTCCTCGGTGACGGCCGCACGGACGCGGCCGGTGGCGGCCATCATGCCCGCCGCCACCGACAGCGGCGGGCCGGGTCGTGCGCCCATGAGTCAGGCACCCGTGAGAAGGGCGAGTGCGGTACGGGCGATCACCTCGTCCGTGGCGGGGGACGGATTCCCCGCCACCCCCGAGCGGAGCAGCGAGGCGCCCTCGACCAGCGCGATGAACGTCTCGGCGCGGGCCCGCTGTTCATCGGCGGACAGGGTGGGGGCGTGGCCGCGGATCCGCTCGGTGAGCAGCTCGGCGTACCGGTCGTAGAAGCCCCGTACGGCCGTGGCCACCGACTCGTCACGCGCGGCCAGCGCCCACAGCTCGGTGAAGACCCGGACCAGCTCGGCATCGGTGTGCTGGTCCAGCACCAGCGTCACCAGATCGCCGGGCCCGCCGGCGGGGGCGGCCTCGGTGAAGCGGTCGAGGGAGCGTTGCAGGATCCGGGCGAGGACCTCGGCGACCAGGCTGTCCCGGGAGGGGAAGTAGTACTGGAGATGGCCCAGGCGGACGCCCGCCGAGTCCGCGACGGCGCGCAGCGAGAGGGCGGTGTGGCCGCCGGTGAGCAGCACCGACTCGGCGGCGTCCAGGAGTGCGGTCCGGCGGGCGGCGCCCTTCGCCGTGGTCACGCGGCACGCTCCGGGCGCACGGACAAGGAGGATGGGGAGAGCCGGGAGGACGGGCGGCTCACGTCGGTCCGGACGCCCTCGGCGGACAGCGCCGCGAGGACCGTCTCCGGCAGGGGGTGCGACTCGGGGAAGAGGAGTCCGGGGCGGGGTGCGGGCGCGCCGTCGTCGCCGAGGATCCGCCGCAGGCCCAGCAGGGCTCCGACGGCGGTGAGATGGGCCTGGCCGCGCGGGTCGGTGATGGTCGCGGTGAGGGAGTCGTCGCCGGGTCCGCGTACCTCGATCCGCAGGGCCGCGGTGCCGCCCTCGCCGGGTGAGTGGAGAAGGCGGTGGCGCAGCGGGCGCCACCGTTCGCCGCGCGCGTGGCGGAAGAACCCGGCCCGGCCGAGCGCGATCAGCGCGGCGGTGGAGGAGGTGCTGCTGAAGCCGATGCGGGTGGTGACGGTTCGGGCCCCGAGGGTCAGGGGCAGGGTGAACTGCTCGGGGGTGTCGATCCGGGCGACCTTGGTGCGGTCGGTGCCGATGGTGAGGGTACGGGTGGCGGTGAGCGGGCTCACCACGGTGTCCCGGCCGTCCTCCAGTACCTCGAAGTCGACGCCGAGCCGGTCCATGAACTCCACCGAGTCGGCGCCGGAGCGGTCGGCGAGGTCGTAGCGGATCGCGGTGTCCACGCTGTCGGCGCCGCCGAGCCGGTCGGCGAGGGCGGCGGCGACCAGGGGCACCACTCCGCCCATCCACCCGGAGGACAGCAGTACGGGGGCGGCGGGCCGCTCCAGGGAGGCGAGGGCGACGGCGCGCTGCATCCGGGCGGTCCAGCGGGTGACATCGGTGTACGGGACCCCGCCGCGCAGGGCGGCGCGGAGCACCCGGTCGCCGGGGTCGTTCACGAGGCTGACCACGGCGCGTACGGAGGCGTGGAAGGGCTCGGGGCCGGAGAGGTCCCATCGCAGGGCCTCGGCGCCGGTCTCCTCGCAGAGCGCGGCGGCGCGGGCGGGGGTACGTCCGGCGAGCAGCAGGGGCCACCGGCCGGCGGCGCTCCGGGCGAGTTCGGCGCCGACCGTGCCGTAGCCGCCGACCAGGAGGACGGGGGCGTGGGGGTCGTGGACGAGCCGGTCATCGTTCATGGACCCCACTATAGGTCAGGTGACCTAAAAATGCGGCGCAGGGCTTCCCGGCCGGGGGCGCCCGCCCGTCACCAGCTCCGGCGCAGGGGGACCAGGGGCCGCCGGGCACTCCACCGGGCGGAAGCTTCCACCGGGGCGACGGGGGCGGCTGCCGGGGCGGGGTCATCCGTACCCGCCGCCGAATCCGGCTCCGGCGGGGTGCCGGGAGCGAGGCGGGGAAGGGGGCGGATCACCACGCCGGTCAGGAGGGTGCGGGTGACATAGCCCAAGCGGCGGGAGTCGATGCTCACGGGGCCGTTGTCGCCCAGGACCAGGAAGTGGTCCCGTGGCACGGGCGTGCCGACGGGGACGCCCAGGCGTTCGGCGAAGAGGGCGGGGACCGGGTCGCCGGGGGCGGCGGCGACCCGTTTGATGATCAGGCCCTCGTGCATCAGGCCCTCCTCGCGGGCGCCGGGGGGTGGTTCGAGGACGACGACATCGCCCCGGGTCACCCGGCGGGGGCGGCGGCGGACCAGGACGCGGTCGCCGTCGCGGAGGGCCGGCTCCATGCTGGGGCCGTTGACGGTGACGGCCAGCAGACGGGTCCGCAGCAGACGGCGGGCCAGGCGGGCGATCACGAAGCACCACCGGCGACCGCACCGGCGGCCGCGCCGACGCCCGCACCGGCGACCTCACCGACGGCGTCACCGTGAGCGTCGCTGTCGCCGTCGCCGTCGCCGTCGGGCGCGTACCCGCTGGCCTGGAGGGTGAACAGCCGGGCGTACACCCCGTCGCGGCGCATGAGTTCGGCGTGCGGTCCCCGCTCGACGATCCGGCCGCCCTCCAGGACCACGATCGTGTCCGCGTCCCGCAGGGTGTTGAGGCGGTGCGAGATGAGCAGCCCCGTCCGGCCCGCGCGATGGCGCCGCAGCCGGCGGTGGATCTCGTACTCCGCCTCGGGGTCGAGGCCGGAACCGGGCTCGTCCAGGACGAGCAGATCGGCGTCGTCACGGATCAGGGAGCGGGCGAGGGCGAGCCGCTGCCACTGGCCGCCGGAGAGGACGATACCGGTCGTGGCGTCGTCCTTGTCCCGCTCGCTGAAGAAGATCCGGCTCAGCAGGGTGTCATAGCCATGGGCCAGGCCGGTCAGCCGGTCGTGGATCCCGGCGATACGGGCCGCCTGCTCCACACGGCCGGGGCCCTGGCGGTCCTGGTGACCCTGGTCGTCCGGGTGGTCCTGGCGGTCCTGGTGGCTCTGGTCGTCCTGGAGCGCGGTGAGGTCACCGAGGGCGATGTTCTCGCGGGCCGTCAGGTCGTACTCCATGAAGTCCTGGAACGTCGCCCCCATCCGGCGGCGCAGCTCACGCGGGCACAGTTCGCGCAGATCGACACCGTCCCAGAGGATCTGCCCCCGGGTGGGATCGTAGAACCGGCACACCAGCTTCACCAGGGTCGACTTCCCGGCGCCGTTGAGGCCGACGAGCCCCATGGCCTGCCCGGCGGGCAGGACCAGGTCGACGCCCTGGAGCACCCACGGCTGGTCGTCGCCGTAGCGGAACCACACATCGCGGAACTCCACCGAGTGGCGCAGCGGCGCCACGGAGCGGGGGCGGGCGGGTACGGGGAGGTCGGGCGCGGCGCCGGTGACGGCGAGGAAGTGGCGGAACATCAGCAGGGCGTGGTGGCCCGAGGCGAGTTCGACGGCGATTCCGGCGAGGGCGCCCTGGACCGCGGGCAGGGCGGTGACCAGGACGGTGACCGAGCCGACGGTGATCTCACCGGAGCGGGCGGCCGAGACCGCCCAGAGCAGGCCGGCCCCGGCGACCACGGCCGAGAGCAGGGCGAGCCCGGCCTGGACGGCCAGCTCCTGACGGTCCATCCGCCGCTTGGCGGCGTCCGAGACCAGGCGTTCCGCGACCATCCGGTCGCCGAGGAAGCGGCCCAGTCCGAAGAGCCGGATCTCCTTCGCGGCCCGCAGATCGGTGAGCAGGGCGCTGTAGAACAGCTCCCGGCGTTCCACCGGGCCGACGTTCCAGACCAGGGCGGCCCGCCGTCGGCTGAGCGCGATCTCGGCGCCGAGGACGAGGGCGCCGGAGGCCAGGACGGCCGCCGCCATCCAGGGGCCGAGCAGGAGCAGCGCGCCGAGGAAGCCGGTGAGGGTCACCACCGCGCCGAGGGTGCCGATGACGCTGCCGACCGCGTCGACCGGGGCGGAGCCGCCGTACTGGCGGGCCATCCGCAGCCGGTCGAGGAAGCGCGGGTTCTCGTACGGGCCGATCCCGGTGAACCGGTCCACGGCGGCGTGCAGTTCGATCTGGGAGCGCAGTCCCACCGCCCGGCCGAGCTGGGCCCGCAGATACTGGAGGAACTGCGGTACGACGGCCACCGCGACACCGCAGCCGACGAGCAGCAGGACCGGGCCGGTGACCGAGCCGGAGGCGGAGCCGGCGACCAGGCGGTCGATCACCGTCTTGAGGATCCAGGCGGCGGCGACCGGGGCGGCGGAGGCGGCCACCGTGAGCAGCAGCCAGCCGGCCAGGGTGCCGGGGGCGGCGCGGCGGGCGAGGCGGATCGCGGCGGCGAGGACGGTGGGGAGGGGGGAGTTGTCGTGCTCGTCGCCGGGGCGGGCCGCGCCCTGACCGGGGGCGCGCTCGGGGCGGGTCTCGCTGCCGGACGGGGCGGCGGGTGCGGGCCCGGTCACCGGGCGGCGGCGACGGGGGTACGGGGCCACACGCCGACCTCGGTGACCATGAGGCCGCCTTCGGGGCCGTGTCCCACCCGTACACAACTGGGGAACGCCTTGGCGTCGAACGCCTTGGTCACCGGTCCGTCGTAGCCCTCCTGGACGGTGGGCACCACGGCGGCGAGGGCGGCGGCCATCGCACCGCCGTCCGCGCCGGACGCACCGTGGTCGTGCCCTTCGTGGTCTTCGTGTGCGTCGTGCCCTTCGTGGGCGTCGCCCGAGCCGGAGGGAACCGGGTCGCCGACGACGACGGCCAGCACCTTCCGGGCCTCCTCGGGCTGTCCCTCGTACCGGGCGACAAAGCCGGGCAGCTTGTCGCGACAGGGCGCGCAGGTGGGCGAGAAGAAGGCGACCAGGGTCCCGTCCAGGAGGTCCCGGTCGGTGATCGGGCTGTCGGGCGGACCGGCGGTGAAGGCGGGTATCGCGGTGCCGACGGACGCGATCCCGGCCATGCCGCCGGGTGCCCCCGCGGCCTGGGCGGGGGTGCGCTCCAGCAGTTCGGTGTGTTCCCGCAGCCGTCGGACGACACCGACGGTGAGAACGAGATTGACCATGGCCAGGGCTCCGACGGCGAGGACGGCGACGGCGAGCGGGTTCACGGGGCGGTTTCCTTTCGGGGCAGGGGACGGAAGAGCGCGGCGAGGTCGTCGAGAGCGGTGGTGAGCAGACCGAGGACGGCGCCCGCGAGGAGTGCGGTGGCCACCGCCACGGGGTCGGCCGGCCCTTCGGGGGAGAGTGTGGCCAGGAGGCCGGTGACCGCCACCGCGAGCAGCAGCGCGTTGCGTACGGCGTGGACGGCGCCGAGCGGGGTCGTCGTCCGGCCGAAGCAGCGGCAGGGCGCCTGGTTCCCGCCACGGGCGGCGGAGACGGCGAGTGCGGTGAAGGCGGCGAGCAGCACGGCGGCGAGGGCGAGACCGGCGACGAGCACACCGGTCGGGGCGGCGAGGCCCGGGAGGGCGAGGGCGGGGACGAGGGCGGCCTCGGCGGTCACCACGAGTACCGCGAGCGGGCGGGCGGGGAGCCGCCGGGCGGGGACGAGCGCGCTCACGGAGTCCGTGAACTCGGCGAAGGCGCGGCGGCTCCGTGCCTTGCCGATGACCGAGTGCGTGAACACCAGCAGCAGACAGCCCCGGGCCGCCCAGAGGGCGAGTTCCACGACGGTGTCCTTCCTTCAAGGGCTTCAAGGGCCTTCAAGGGCCTTCACGGGGTGGCCCCCGGCGGGCGCACGGGAGGGGCGCGGCGCCGGGGGCCGGTAGGGGGCCGGTCAGTAGGAACAGTTTCCGCAGCCCGCGCTGAGCATCTGGTGGGTGCCGTCGGAGCAGAACTGCATCACCCGGCGCCATGCCATTTGGCCGCGGCTGCAGACCGGGTGGTAGATGCACTCCTCCTCGATCCGGCACGTGACGGCGGCCGACGCCTCCGCCTTCGGGACCAGGCGGTCGACCATCGTGTCGGACAGGTTCTGGAACCACTTACGCATGGAGCATCCTTTCCTCGCGGTCGTACGGAGCATGGGGTCTGTGGTGCGGCACCGCTCCCGGGTCGGTGGCACGGGAGCGGCACCAAGGTCACCCCTGACGGGCGACCGTTACGGTCAGCAGCGGCCGCAGCGCCAGCCGGTCCGGGTGCGGGTGCCGTCGGAACAGACGGACCAGATCGTGGTCATCCAGCCGTCGGGGCGGCAGAGGGGAACGGTGCCGGGGAGCCTCTCGCAGGTCTCCTCGGTCCAGCACTGGACGGCGGCGGCCGCCTCGGTCTTCGGGACGAGGCGGTCGACCATCGTGTCGGACAGGTTCTGGAACCACTTACGCATGGGACATCCTTCTTCGCGGTCGTACGGGGTACGGGGGTGCTGCGGTGCGACGAGCGGTGTCCACACCGGAGGGGGCCGAGAGGCCGGAGGGAGCGGTCAGAGGGTGCAGTTGGCGCACTGCGAGCCGAGCCAGGTGCTGGTCCCGTCGGAACAGACCCGCCGGGTCGCGAGCGACCGGAAGCCGGTCTGGTGGCACATCGGGATCATCGTCCGGGAGCAGACCTGCTCGGTCCAGCACTGGACGGCGGCCGCCGCCTCGGCCTTCGGGACGAGCCGGTCGACCATCGCGTCGGACAGGTTCTGGAACCACTTACGCATGGAGCGTCCTTCTTTTGCGGTTGTACGGGGGGTGCGAGGGGCTCGCGGTGTGGTCAGCAGCGGCCGCAGCGCCAGCCCTGGTACGTGCGGGTGCCGTCGGAGCAGACCAGATAGGTCGCCGTCAGCCACTTGTCCGTGGAGGTGCAGAGCGCGATTCCCGCCACCTGCTGACAGATCTCCTCGGTCCAGCACTGGACGGCGGCAGACGCATCCGCCTTCGGAACCAAGCGGTCGACCATCGAATCGGACAGGCTCTGGAACCACTTACGCATGGAACAACCCTTCGTCTCGGTGGGTGTGGCGTGGTGCTGAGGGCAGGTCAGCCGTTGCAGTAGGCGCAGCGGACGCCCTTCCAGGTACGGGTGCCGTCGGCGCAGACCTCGTACGTCCAGTAGCCCCAGCGGCTGGTGGAGCCGCAGATCTGGAGCGGGCCCTGGCGGCAGGTCTCCTCGATCCAGCACTGGACGGCGGCCGACGCGTCGGCCTTCGGAACCAGCCGTTCCACCAGCGAATCGGACAGTTTCTGGAACCTCTTGCGCATGAAACATCTCCTCGTCCGGGGGGTGATGCGCCCATGGGGCTCAGCCACTCCCCGGGGTTCCGGCGGGAGCGGCTTCGGGCGTCGCCAGCTTCCGGAGGTGCTCTTGCACGAATCTTGATCGAATCTAAAATCGGCGGCGCCGGTGGGCGACCTCCGGCAGACGGGCGGGGCACGTTGACGATCGGGTACGGAGTACTCGGGGAGATCGAGGCACGGCGGGACGGATGCCGTGTGGACCTGGGTCCGGCCCGGCAGCGGACCGTACTGGCGGCGCTGCTGATGGATGTCGACCGTGTGGTGCCGGTGGAGGGGCTGGCGGAGCGGGTGTGGGGTGCGCGGCCGCCGCGCCGGGTCGCCGCCGCGGTGCACACCTATCTCTCACGGCTGCGGCGGGTGCTGGAGCGGCCCCCGCAGGATGCCGCCGGGGTTGCGGGCGGGCCGGGTGAGTCGGGAGGTGCCGGGGTTCCGGGCGGGCCGGGAGGTGCCGGGGCGTGTCTGCCCGCCATCGTACGGCGGCCCGGCGGGTACACCGTGCTGGCCGGGCCGGGCACCGTGGATGTGCATCTCTTCCACGATCTGGTCGCGCGGGCGCGGGCCGCCGCCGACGGCGAGGGGGCGCTGGGGTTGTACGACCGGGCGCTCGCGCTGTGGCGGGGCGAGCCGTTCGCGGGGGTGGACACCCCGTGGTTCAACGCGGTGCGGGCCTCGCTGACGGAGCAGCGGCACGCCTGCCGGCTGGACCGCAACGACCTGGCGCTGCGGCTGGGGTGTCACAGCGCGCTCCTGCCGGAGCTGGGTGCCTGTCATGACGAGCATCCCTGGGACGAGCGGCTGGCCGCACAGTTCATGATCGCGCTGTGCCGGAACGGGCGGACGGCGGACGCGCTGCGCTGCTTCGAGCGGGTGCGGTGCGCGCTGGCGGAGGAGCTGGGGAGCGATCCGGGGCCGGAGCTGCGGCGGCTGCATCAGCGGGTGCTGGCGGGTGATCCGGCGCTCGGGCCGGCGGGGCGGCCGGGCGCGGTGGGGGCCGGTGCGGGCTCGGGCTCGGGGGGCTCCTTCGCCGGGGCCGGTTCCCTCCTGGTGCCCGGCTCCTTCGCCGGGGCCGCGGGCTCCTTCACGGCCCCGGACGGGCTGCGGGCCGGTGCGGTGCCGCACCAGCTGCCCTCGGCGACACGGTGCTTCACCGGGCGTACGGCCGAACTCGCCCTGCTGGACCAAGCGCTGGGCCCCGTACAGGAAGACTGTGCACGGGACCGGGCGCGGGATGACCACCTGCGGGACGGGGCGGCGGGCGGTGCTCCCGGCGCGGGGGCCGTGTGTGTCATCAGCGGCGGCGCGGGGGTCGGAAAGACCTCGCTGGCGCTGCACTGGGCGTACCGGAACGCCGGCCGTTTCCCCGACGGGCAGCTGTACGTGGATCTGCGCGGCTTCGCCCGCTCGGGCGGTCCACTGGAGCCCGCCTCGGCGCTCCGGCTGCTGCTGTGCGGTCTCGGCGTCGACCCGAGGGTGGTCCCGGACGGTCGGGAGGGGCTCGCCGGGCTGTACCGGAGCCTGGTCGCGGACCGGCGGGTGCTGATCGTGCTGGACGACGCCGCCGACGCCGAGCAGGTGGCGGCGCTGCTGCCGGGGAGCGCCGGGGCGGGGGCCGCCGTGCTGGTCACCAGCCGCCGCCGGCTGACCGGGCTCGCCGTCACCCAGGGGGCGTCCACGGTGCCGCTGTCCACGCTGTCCGGGGCGGACTCCCGGGAGCTGCTGGGGCACCGGCTGGGTGCGGCGCGGCTGGTGGCCGAGCCGGAGGCGACGGCGACCGTCCTGGAGCACTGCGCGGGTCTGCCGCTGGCGCTCGGGGTGGTCGCGGCGCGGGCGGCGGCCCGGCCCGGCTTTCCGCTGGCGGCCCTCGCCGAGGAGCTGCGGGACGGCGCGGGGCGGCTGACCGCGCTGGGCACGGGTGATCCGTCGGCGGATGTACGGACGGCGCTGCGCCTGTCGTACCGGGCGCTGAGCGGTCCCGCCGCCGGGGCGTTCCGGCTGCTGTCGGCGGTGCCGGGGCCGGACATCGGGCTGGGCGCGGCGGGGAGTCTGCTGGGGTGTTCCCCGGGGTCGGCGCGGGCGCTGCTGCGGGAGCTGGAGGCGGTCCATCTGGTGGAGCAGCACTGGCCGGGCCGGTATCGGGTGAACGGGCTGGTCCGGCTGTACTCGGCCGAGCTGCGGGAGGCGGAGCCGTTCGAGCGGGCGCTGCGGCGGGTCCTCGACCACTATCTGCACACGGCGTGGGCGGCCGATCGGCTGTTGGATCCGTACCGGTATCCGCCGGTGTGGCTGGGGCCGCCGCTGCCGGGGGTGACTCCGCAGCGGCCGGCGGACCGGCGGGCGGCGGGGGCGTGGTTCCGTGCCGAGCGGGCCTGTCTGCCGGCGGCCCGGCGGGTGGCGGAGCGGCGGGGGTGGGACGCGGTGGTGTGGCAGCTCGCCCTGGTGCTGGACGGTTTTCTGTTGCGGCGGGGGCGGGCGTACGGGTCGGGGGCGGCTTGGCCCGGACCCGGGGGTACGGCGGCGGGGGCGGCCGGGGCGCGCCGGGGCCGGGAGGTCGGCGGGGGCGGCACGGGCGGTACAGGGGGCGCGGGCGGCGCGGGCCGGGTCCGTGCGGGGGCCGCGCCGACGCCGCCGTGCCTGGCGTGATCCGTCATCGCACCGGGCGGCCCGGCCGGGGGCGCCCGGCCGGGGGGCGGGGCCACGGGGGGAGGCGGGGGCTTACGGGGGGAGGCGGGGGCCTACGGGGGGCCGGAGCCGTTGAGCCAGAACGCGCCGTACACCGCGCTGATCACGACGAGGGCGGAGACCGTGAGATACCGGGTGGTACGTCCCGCGCGGGTGGCGAGGGCGACGGCGAGCGGGATCAGGAGCGGGAAGGCGGGGAGGAGCAGCCTCGGCTTGGAGCCGAAGTATCCGGAGGCGCCGACGGCGAGCAGGGTCACGATGAGGGAGTAGACGGCGAGCGGGAGCAGTCGGTTCTGCCGCCAGGAGATCCAGTTGGTCCAGAGGGAGAGGGCGAGCAGGCCCAGGACGACCAGTGCGGTGAGGACGACGGGGGCGCCCACCGGGGCCGTGATGAATTCGGCGAAGGCTTTCCCGCCGTCGAATCCATTGCCCCATTCCTTCTGGACATCGAGATATCCCAGGAATTCCCCCTGCCGGGAGCCGACCCAGAGGATGTACGCGGTGGCGCCGAGCGGGGCCAGGAGGGTGCCGGTGAGGACATCGGCGAGCCGGGCGCCTCCGGCCCATGGTCCCGGTGCGCCGCCTGGCCCGTACTCCCGTCGCGGCCCGGCCGTCCGGCGCAGCCGGCCCTCCTGCCGGGGCCCGGCCTCCTGCCGCAGCCCGGCCTTCTGCCGGGGCCCGGTCGCCCGGCGCGGCCCGCGCTGCCGCCGTTCCCGCCAGGCCGTGAGCAGGACCGGCAGCGCGGCGACGAGGATCGCGGCGGCGACGGCCATGCCCACCGGCCGGGTCAGTCCGGCGAGGCAGGAGAGGATGCCCGCGACCGTCCACCGGTCCTTCAGCAGCGCGTACAGGGACCAGGAGGCCAGCGCGACGAAGAGGGACTCGCTGTAGGCCATGGACTGGACTATGGCGACGGGCAGGGCGGCCCAGAGGCAGACCAGCAGGGTGCCGGCCCGGGGGCTGTGGGCCAGTCCGCCCAGGTGGAAGAGGCCCGCCGCCGCGACGATCGAGGAGACCGCGCTGACGAGGAGACCGGCGTCGCCGGGGGCGAGGCCCACGAGCCCGCCCAGCTCCTCCAGCCAGGGGAGGAGGGGGAAGAAGGCCATGCTGGAGAGGGACCGGCCGTCCGGCGCGTCCAGGGTGAAGCCATATCCGTACTCGGCTATCCGTGCGTACCAGAGGGAATCCCACCGACCGCTCAGCAGTTCATGGAAATCCTTTCCGTTGGCCGTCGACCAGACCGCCAGCACGGCTATGCCGATGATTTTTATCGCGGCGTACAGAAGGAGCGCCGGGGCGACCGTTTCGGCCCTTTTGATGAAGCGTCCCCGGGGGGCCTCGGCCCCCTTTCCTCCCTCTTTCACCTTCCCTTCCTCTTTCACCTTCCCTTCCTCTTTCACCTTCCCTTCCTCTTTCACCTTCCCTTCCTCTTTCACCTTCCCTTCCTCTTTCACCTTCCCTTCCTCGATCGTTCCCGGAATGTTCCGACTCGACGACAACCTGACTCCTCGCGCACCTCGTACCGGCGCACAGAGCCTATGCGGTGCGCCGGGCCGGTCGGCCCGAGGGTCCTACGGTGTGATCACCGAGGCCGGGGATCCGGATCGCATGATGTGGTCGACGTGGATACGGCGTGCGATGAAGCGCCCGTTCTCGACATTGGCGCCGATGCCCACCGGGGCGAGGGAGTTCCCGTCCGGGAGTCCGGCGTAGTACAGGCCGGGGATCACCCCGAGGATGCCCTTTCGCTGAAGGGGCGCGCCATGGTCATCGAGCAGTCGCGTCGGAAGAATCCGGTAGTCCGGCCCGAATCCGGTGCACCAGATGATCGAGGTGATGCCCCGGCCGGCCAGGTCGAGGCGGTCCCCGTAGGAAGAAATGCGATCCATGTCCACGCAAGGCGCCGGGTGCTGTTCCGGGACCGGGTAGCCCCGTTCCCGTATACCGGTGTCGATGGTGTCGATCACCTGCCGGAACGAACGGGCGGACGCCTCGGCGATGGCGACGACATTGTCCTCCAGGAGCAGGGTCGGGCCTTCCGCCGCACGCGTGGAACCGACGAGAACGACTCCCTTCCCGGCCAGGGTGCCGAGATTGAGATCGCCGGTGCCGTCCTTCACGGCCGCCACCGGCAGACCGGGCAGTACATCCGCACGATCGCCGTCGTCGATGCCCGCCCGGACGTACTCCTCGTCCAGGGAGAACACGAACATCCATTCATGGAGGCTGCGGCCCCGATAATGGCGTGGCCACGCACCGTGCCGACCGACGGACAGGAATACCTCGCGCCCGGCGTCGATCAGTTCGTCGGCGATCTGCTGTCCGCTGATTCCCGCGCCCACCACCAGCACGGCGCCGTCCGGCAGGGACTCGGGATTGCGGTAGTGGTGGGAATGCAGCTGTGTGACGGCCGGGTCGATATCGGCCGCGAGGGCGGGGACGCGGGGGGCGGCGTAACCGCCCACCGCCACGACGAGGTTGCGGGACTCGATGGAACCGCCGTCGGACAGATGGGTCCTGAACCGCACCGCGTCGCGGTCGGAGGCGCCCGGCGGGCACTCGACCTCCCGGACGGCCGTGTGCTGCCGTACCCGAAGATTGCGCCCCTCCGCGTAGCGGCGCAAATGGCGGGCGAGTTCACGGCCCGGCATGAAACCGTCGGGATCGTCGCCGTCGTACTCCCAGCCGGGGAACCGGACCGAGCGGTTTCCGCTCCCCACGAGCAGGCTGTCCCAGCGCTCGCGCCCCCAGGCCTGGCCGATCTCGCCCCGTTCCAGAACGACGGACGCACGGCCCACCTCCTGGAGGGAAGCGGCCACCCCGCACCCCTGCTGGCCGGCGCCGATGATGACGGTCTCCGAGTATTCGACCTCTGACACGATCGCCCCTTGCTGCCGAAATGGATATGCGTTCGGATCTTGCGATGTGAAGTTGACTTGATGTCAACTGGGCGCGTGAAGCAACAGGGTGTCTCCATCGGCGAAGCAGCGGCGCTCTACGGCATCGCGCCGTCCACGGTGCGGTGGTGGGAGCGGCAGGGCGTGCTCGACCCACCCGCCCGGGGCGGTGGCAAGCGGCTCTACGGCGAGGACGACCTGCGCCGTCTCGGCCTCGCCTATCTGTGCTGTGTGGTGGGGCGGATGTCGCTGGACCAGGCCGCCGTCGTCACCTCGGGAAGGGCCGCGCTCAGTACCTGGCAGCACACCATCGACGAGCAGATGGAGCTGCTGGAGGGGCGGATCGGGCAGCTGGAGGCCGCCTTGGAGTACCTCCGTCATCTGCGGCTCTGCGAGGACGACGACATCGTGCGGGACTGCCCCGTCCTGGAGTCCGAGCTGTCCGCGCACACCCCGCGCGGGCGGGTGCCCGGTGCCGATCTCGTCACCGCGGCCCGTGCCGCCCGGGGTGGCGGAGCGCGGCGGGAGGGGGTGGCGGTCCGTGACGAAATCCCGGCCGGGAATCCGGTCGCGTCTCCGCCGGGTGACGAAACGCCGGATGGCAGGGGGCCGGTGCGCTGTTCCGGCTGCCGGGGGCCGGTGGTGCCGTCCTCCCGTGGGCGGCGCCGTAGGTACTGCTCGGCCGCCTGCCGGCAGCGCGCGTACCGATCACGGCGTGCTGACGGAACCGTTCCGGCTCCCGGAGGGTCCGACCGTCCATGACCTCTCGCCGCCCGAACCGTATCCACCGTGCCCTCCGTGCTCACCGCGCTCCGCTGCTCGCCGCCGCCGTGACGACGGCTCTCTCGCTGACGGTGCCGCCGGCGCTCGCCACCCCCGTCGACCCCATCGACCTCGCGCCCAAGGCGCAGCCGAAGGCACCCGGGAAGGCCGGGCCGGAGGACTTCGACGGGGACGGCTACCGCGACCTCGCCGTCGGCGCGCCCGGCGGGACCGTGAACGGCAAGGAGAGGGTCGGCCATGTCTCGGTGCTCTACGGCTCCGCGTCGCCGACGCTGCCCGGACGGCGACAGCTGATCCACCAGGACCAGCCAGGGATCCCGGGGACGGCCGAGTCCGGTAACGCCTTCGGCGCCGGGCTCGCCACGGGCGATCTCGACAGGGACGGCTTCACCGATCTGGTGGTGGGTGCCCCCATCGAGCGGAATGGCCCGGGCCGGCCGGCGAGTCCGCTCACCGTCCTGTGGGGCGGACCGAAGGGGCTCTCCGGCGCCGCTCACCTGCCGGACGGCGCAGACGCGGAGACCAGTCTCGGCAAGCATGTCGTCGCCGCCGATCTCGACGGCGACGGCGACCAGGATGTGGCCACCGTGGAAGGCACCGGCTCGCTGCGGGTGCTCTCGGGGCCCTTCGGCCGCGACGGCTCGGCGGCCGGGGTCTCGGTGCGTACCGAGACCGACCATTTCATCCTGGACCTGGCCGCCGGGGACATAGACGGCGACGGGCGGACGGACCTCGCCGCCGTACGCCACTTCTTCGAGGAGGGCGACTCCCGGCATCTGGCGGTCTGGCGGGGCACCCGGCAGGGGCCCGCCGGCCGGCCGCAGGTCGTCCCCGGTACCGCCGGGTGGACCCTGGCGGGCGGTGACCAGCTCGATGTCGGGGACATCGATCGGGACGGGTACGAGGACATCGTCATGGGCCGCTCCGACGGCTATGACAACGATCCCACGGTGCCGAGGGCGAAGGGCGGTGTGGTCACCTTTGTGCCCGGCTCGAAGCGGGGCGCGATCGGCGAGCGGGCGGTCCACATCAACCAGGACAGCCCCGGTGTCCCGGGCACGGCGACCCCCGATGACCACTTCGGTTCCGGGGTCTCGGTCGCCGACATCGACGGCGACGGGTACGAGGATGTCGCCGCCGGGGTCCGGGCCAAGGAGGTGGGCGGGGTACGGGACGCGGGGGCGGTGGTGACCCTGCACGGCTCCGCCAAGGGCCTGCGGAGCACCGGTGCCAGGAGCTTCACCCAGAGCACGGCGGGGGTGCCGGGCGTCTCCGAGCCCTGGGACTTCTTCGGCTCGAACACCAAGCTGGCCGATCTGAACGGTGACCGCCGGGCGGAGCTGGCCGTCGCGGCGGGCGGGGAGAACGGGCGCGCGGGCGCGGTGTGGGTGTTCCGGGCGACGAAGTCGGGGATCACCGCGAACGGTTCGGTGACCTTCGGGAACGGTGCGATGGGGGCGGTCGCGGCGCCGAGGAGCGATCTGGGCGGCGCGTTCGCTCAGTGACGGTGTCCCGAGG
Organism: Streptomyces sp. NPDC000594; assembly: GCF_040299965.1. NCBI lineage: Bacteria > Bacillati > Actinomycetota > Actinomycetes > Kitasatosporales > Streptomycetaceae > Streptomyces > Streptomyces sp. NPDC000594. The sequence continues at coordinate 44,458 of NZ_JBEPCY010000019.1, forward strand.
GGGGCCTTTCCGGGCGGACCACGCGCGGAACCTCGTGCGGACCTCGTGCGAACCCGCGCGGAGCACTGTCGGATTATTCCCTTTACGCCCGATTTATTTTTTGTGGGGCGCAGATCACATACGACGGACCCTAGTGGCCGTCGCGAGGTCCCGGGCACCTGGGGGTGCCCGGGACCTGCGGGGACGAGCACCCGGGACCGACGGGGGCCGGCGGGGGCCGGCGAGGTCCGTCCACTACCCCGCATAGCATTCCGGGCATTGTCAGCGATTCCCGGCACGGCTAAGAATCTGCGCACCCCGTCGCCATGGGACAGCACCTCGATTTCCCCCTGCTCACCGCTGCTGCCTCCTGCACTCCCCCGCCCCTTTGTGGGCTTCCTCCCGTGCGCGGCTCTCCCCACCCGAAGGGTTTCCGGTATGTCCGTTCTCCGCATACGTACGCACCGCCCGGCCTCGGCCCGCCGAGTTCTCACCCGTGGTCTGGTGGCCTCCGCCGCCCTGGCCGGTGTTCTCGCCCTGGTGCCGGGCACCGCCTCGGCCGCCACTCCTGTCTCGGCCGCCTCCGCCGTCTCCGTCCCCGTCTCCGTCCCCGCCTCCGCGACCGCCGTTACGTACCCCGACAATCTGGACGGGTGGATCCTGGAGGCGCTCGATGTCATGCGGCTCAACGGCATCCCCGGTACGTACGAGGGGATCCACCGCAACATCCTGCGGGAGTCCAGCGGCAACCCGCTGGCCATCAACAACTGGGACATCAACGCCGTCAACGGCACCCCGTCGAAGGGCCTGCTCCAGGTCATCGACCCGACCTTCAACGCCTATTGGGTGACCGGGACCGCGAACGACCCGTTCGACCCGGTGGCCAATATCGTCGCCGCGGCCAACTACGCCGCCGACCGCTACGGCTCGATCGACAACGTCTTCGGGCCGTACTGACCCCGTCGGTCCCCTCCGCCCCCCTCCTGCCCCTCCCTCGGCCGTGTGGCCGGTAGTCATCTGTGCCGGGGGCAGGGCGGCTCCCACAATGAGCCCTGGCCGGGGCGGTCTCGCCCCTCGGGGGGCCATGCCGTTCACGAGGGGATCCCATCGATGCGCCGTACTTTCCGTACCGTTTTATGCGCCGCCGCCACCGCCGTGTGCGCCGCCGTCTCCGTACCCGCGTCGGCCGCTCCATCCGCTCCATCCGCCGAACAGACGCCGAGAGCCGCGGTGGTGCGCGGCGGCGACACCATCTACTCCTCGGGCGTGGCCTGCACGGTGGGCTTCAACGTCCGCCGGAACAATGTGTACTACGCCCTCGTCGCGCCGCACTGCGCGAACATCGGCGTGATCTGGTACGCGGATGCGGCCCGGACCATTCCGCTCGGCCACCGGGTCGCCGTGACGACCCAGGCCGGGATCATCCAGTACACCAACCCCGCCGTGTCCCACCCGGGTGAGGTGAATCTGCTCAACGGGACGATCGTGGACATCACGGCGGCGGCGAGCGGGACGGCGGGTCAGCCGTACTGCCATGTCGGCCAGGTCTCCGGAACGCGCTGCGGCACCCTGGGACCCGCCCCGACCGCCTGCTCGGCGCCGGGGGACGCGGGTGGGCCGGCCTTCTCCGGGACCACCGCGATCGGGCTGATCGCCACGAACAACGGCACCTGCCCCACCGGGACCAGCACCTATTGGCCGATTCTCGCCATCGTCAATGGGTTCGGGCTCTCCGTCTACTGAGCCTGATCCCCCTTTCCCGGCCCCCGGACGGCCGGAACACCACGCATGCACGGCGGCCCCTGGTCCAACCACGGCCCGCCGCAGGGGACTTGGTCTAGACCTGACGTCGACCGGCGGCTACGCTCGGCCTTGGTCTAGACCGCACTGCTTGTCGCCATCCCCCCACCCTGGCGACCCCCACACCTCCCCAGGAGCGAGCATGCGCAACAGGATCACATCCGTTCTGATCGGCCTCGGTGTCCTCGGCGGCACCCTGGTCGCCGGTTCCGGCAGCGCGCAGGGACACGGTTACGCCGATAACGTCGTCAGCCGGCAGCAGCTCTGCGCCACCGGAGTGGTGCAGAACTGCGGGCAGATCCAATGGGAGCCGGAGAGCGTCGAGGGGTACAAGGGCTTCCCCAGCGCCGGCCCCGCCGACGGCAAGATCTGTGCCGGAGGCAATGGCCGCTTCTCCGAGCTGGACGCGCCGCGCAACGGCGCCTGGCCCACCACCCAGCTGGGCTCCGGCCAGAGCCACACCTTCAGCTGGTGGATCAAGGTCCGGCATGCCACCAGCGACTTCCGGTACTACATCACCAAGGACGGGTACGACCCCACCAAGCCGCTGACCAGGGCCGACCTGGAGCCGCAGCCCTTCCTCACCGTCCCGTTCGGCGGGGCGCGCCCGGCGACCAAGGTCACGCACACCGGAACGCTGCCGCGCAAGACGGGGCGGCATCTGATCCTCGGTGTCTGGACGGTCGCGGACACGCAGAACGCGTTCTACGCCTGCTCCGATGTGAAGTTCTGAGCACCTGAACTTCTGAGCGCCTGAAGTTCCGAGCATCTGAAGTTACGAGTACCTGAGCAACTGACACCGCTCCGGTACGGGTCGCCGCGTGGCCACCCGTACCGGAGCGGCGCTCATTCCGTCGTCACGCCGCGTTCGGGCCGACGTCGGTGGCGGTCAGCGGGGAGCGGACCGGTACCGCCGTCGAGTACTGGTCCGAGCCGATGTCACGGCTGCTGCCCCGCAGATGGCCGTCGAGGTCGTCGGTCACCGCGTGGGACGTGGCCACGGCCGCGCCGATGGCCGGGCTGTTCGACGCGAGACGGAACACCCCGTCGGTCCCCTGCTGAAGACGGGGGTCGGTACGGACGAAGCCGCCCGCGGGGATGTTGCCGTTGGTCGCGCTGCCCCAGAGCAGGTTGCCCTGCCAGGTGAAGCCGGTGTTGTGTCCCATCTCGACCAGGCCGCCCGAGCCGCCGACCAGGATGTTGTTGCTGAGGACCACGTTCCGGGGCTCATGGGGGCGCTCGGGGTGGTTCTCGCCCGCGACACAACGCCAGTTGTTGACCAGGGTGTTGTGGGTGATCAGAGCCCGGTCGACGGCGTCGTTGGCCTGCTGCTCCTGCTCCGAGTCGCCCGGGAGGTGGTCACGGGCCGAACCGCTGCCGATCACCAGGGCACGCTTGGTCAGTCCGGTCAGATGGTTGTTGAAGACCTTGTGGTCGTTGCCGTAGAGGCGGATGCCCTCGACGCCGCCGATGAGGTGGTTGCCGTGCACGAGCGAGCCGTTGCCGTGGCGCAGCACGATGCCGCCCTTGCAGGTGCGGAGGGTGTTGTAGCGGATGAAGTTGCCGCACGACTTCACCGAGACGGCCTCGTTGTCGCCATTGCACTCCTCGAAGAGGTTGTACTCCACGATGGCCCCGGCGTTGTCGAGCGCCCGGTGGCTGGCGCCCAGGCGGATGGCCTCGCCGCCGCTGGTGCCGCCGTAGCTGTGGCGGGCGAAGTGGTTGCGGAAGATGTGGAGGCCCTTGACCATCGTCTTCCTGTCGGGGTCGACCGGGGCGTCGGGGCCGTCGGCGACGAGGAAACACCCCTCGGTGGTGCGGTCGTGGAAGAAGCTGCGGTCGATCTTGACGTTGTCCGCCTTCACCACGACCCAGTCGCGGCCGGCGACATCGGCGTGCTGGATGTCGTTGCGGGTGAGCCGGATGTCGGAGCAGTCCGCCGGGATCACCAGGGTCTGGTTCTGGCGGAAGGCGAACCCGCTGATGGTGATGCCGTGGGAGTTGCTGAGGACAAAGCCCCGCTCGCCCTGGAGCACGGCGCCGCCCCGGTTCTGGGAGACGATGGTGATGTGGTTGCCGGTGGCGTTCTTGCCCGAGATCCGGATGCCGTTGGTGGGTACGGTGTACGTGCCGTTGGCCAGCACGATCCGGTCGCCGGGCGCGGCACGGTCGATCTCCCGCTGGAGGTCGGCGATGGAGCTGACGGTCACGGTGGCGGCGTGGGCGCCGGTCGTGGTGAGGGCGGTGACCGGCGCGGCGGCGAAGGCCGCGCCGAGCAGGGTGCCGGTGAGGAAGGTACGTCGCTGCATGATGCCTCTCCTGCCTGGGGAGCCTGGTGGGCCTCCCGTGGACCCGGGCCCGCTGTCGGAACCCGCTTCAGCGGGCCCATGTCATGGGCCCGCCAGGAGGAAGGAGGGGTTCCGGGTCATTCCCGTTCCATGATCGCCCCCATGGATTCAGGAGGCCCTGCGGGAAATCGGTTCGATCACTCCGACATGCGGACATAGTCTCGGGGGCGTGGATGAGATCGACCAGCAGATCCTGGCCGAACTTACCGAACTGGCCGAACTTGCCGAACTCGATGCGCTGGGCGCGGCGTGCGCGCGCGGGGAGTACGTGCCTCTCCCGGTGAACACCCTGCCGCCGCCGCCCGAGGGCTGGTTCCCCTGCCCCTGCTGCGGGCACCAGATGTTCGGCGGGCTCGGGGAGTACGAGATCTGCGCGGTGTGCAACGTGGAGGCCCGCCTACTGGCGCCGGAACGAGCCGCCCACCGGGCAGTTCTTCACTCCGCACTGGTGAGACGGGAGCGGCTTAGATGGAGCGGATCGTGATCCTCGGCCGGGGCGGTGCGGGCAAGTCGACGCTCGCGCGGCGGCTGGGGGAGGTGACCGGGCTGCCGGTGGTCGAGCTGGACCGGATCTTCTGGGCGCGGGGCGCTTCGGGGCTGCCGCCCGGGGAGTGGGCCGCCGCCCAGCGGGACCTCGTCGGGGAGCCCCGCTGGATCCTGGACGGGGATCTCGGCCCGTACGACCGGCCCGGCATCCGGCTGGCGGCGGCGGACACCGTCGTCCTGCTGGACTTCCCCTTCTGGCGGTGCGCCTGGCGGGCGCTGGGGAGGGCGCCGGAGCGGGCGGACTTCTGGGAGTGGGTGTGGGCGTACCGGAGGCGGAACGCTTGGCCGGCGCGGGAGGGGTGGTATGTCCTGCGGAGCCCGCGTGAGGTGCGGGGGTTTGTGGCGCGAGTGGCACGGTAGGCCCGTGGTCAGAGCCAGCCTCTGGGGCCCCCGGACGAGGGCCTCAAAATCCAGCCTCGTGGGGGTCCCCCCGGACGGAGTCTGGGGGAGTTTGAGGCGCGGGGGCCTCAAGAATCAGCCCCTCCGGCGTTTGAGGAGCGGGGTTCGGGGCTGGCCCCGACGTGTGCCCGAGCCGACTCGGGCCTCGGGTCCGTCCTCAATCGCCGGACGGGCTGAATTTGCCCGACCGTCCACCCGAGGCTGCTCGGGGCCAAGGTCCGTCCTCAAACTCCCCCAGACTTCGTCCGGGGGGACCCCCATCCGGCTGAGTTTGTGCGGGCAGCCCTTACCTAGGGGGCTTGGGGCGAGGTGACTCGCAAGCGCGGGGGCGGTGGCCTCCGGGCTCACCTCCTCGGGGCCGGCAGACTGAGGAGAAGGTCTAGCTCGGGGGTCGTCCGCCGGTCCCCTGCGGGGGCGACCCTGCACCCCCCGACCTCGTTGCACGAGGCCAAGGGCGCCTGGGGCGCGGGCAGACCGCGACGGGAGGGGTCAGAGAAGGTCCGGCTCGGGCGTCTCGTGCTCGTGGGACCAGCGGGCGGTCTTCCGCGCCTCGGCCATCTCGGCGTCGGTGGCCAGGAGGTGGTCCAGCTTTCCGGCTCGGGCGTCGGTGATGAAGACGGTGAGGGCGACCCGGGACACGATCAGCGCGGGCTGGGGGCTGTCGCAGTCCCGCAGCCGGATCATGCGGAGGCCGTACGGTCCGTCGGGTGCTGGTGTCGCGTTGAGGGACATGGGTGTCTCCCTGAGGGTGAGGTGGGGGTGGGTTCTACGAGTGGGCCCCGGCCGTCCGTGCGGGGGTGAACGGCCGGGGCCCGGAGGGCCCGCCCAGAGCAGGGGTGAGGGCGGACCCGCTTGAAGCCGCCCTCCGTGGCCCGGAGAGGATCACCGCTGAACCAGCGGGCCACGGAGGACGGGGCTTTAGAGCCTGTCGGCCAAGCCCAAGGTGTGCAGACCGACCGAGAACGACCACGCCGCGAGCATCGCCACGGTCCCGGCTATCGACCTGCCTCGTCGCTCTCGCACGCATGTGCCTTTCTGACCGTGTCGTGGAACGGACCGAACCGCGCACGGAGTTCGTGATCACGGCGTATTCGCAGGCGGAGGGCCAGAAGCAGAGGACTGTCCCCGACGGGCTCAATCGGGCGCGGGGGCGGCTGACTCACCACGAGAACTCCTCTCCGTAGCCGTTCCGCTACCAAGTGAGTTCAGCGTGCTCTAGAGTCTGCTTGCTATCAACTTGTCGACGCTGCTTGATAAGGCAGGTTTGTGGATGGTGAATCGAAAGGAACTCGACCCCGAGAAATCACCTGAGGCTGCCTTCGGACAAGTCTTACGCAGCTTGAGGGATGAGCACGGCTGGACACAGGAGCAGTTGGGAGATCGGCTCGGGTGCACCGGGGCGCACATCTCCGCCGTTGAAAATGGTCGACGCCCGGCAACTCACCAATTTGCTAAGCGTGCCGACAGAGTGTTCGGGACAGATGGGCGGCTCGAACGCCAGAGTCAGGCCGCGCGGTACACAGCCCTGTTGGAAGGGCTCCCGGAGTATCTGAGACAGGAAGCGCGGGCCGCAGAGATCAGGCTCTATGAGGTCGGCGTGATACCTGGGCTGCTTCAGACATCGGCATACGCGGCAGCCATTGAAGACCAAGAGGTCAGGCGCGGGGCGGCCACGCCCGAGCAGGCCGACGAACGGGTCGCTCTCATTGAGAAACGGCAAGCCACGCTGATGCGGACGCCACCACCGCTGATCCTGGTGGTTCTGGATGAGAGCTGTCTCCGTCGCCCTGTCGGCGGCCTCACGGTCATGAGGCCCCAGCTCACTCGGTTGCTTGAGTTCGCCGAACTACCGAACACCTCGATGCAGGTGGCCCCTTTCACGATGGCGGAGCGCAGACCGTACAGCCTGCCCATCACCATCCTGACGCTTCCGGACCGCTCGCTCATGGCCTACTCGCAGTCATCGCAGCGTGGGCACCTTGAGCGCGATGGTGATGCGGTGCTTCCGATGCTCGCCGCTTACCATCAGTTGCAGGTGGGAGCACTGTCGCACGACGCTTCTGTCGCCATGATCCAAAAGCTACGAAAGGGCACTCCGTGACGAGCGAATCCCCTTCTCTCCACTGGTTCAAGTCGAGTTACAGCGGTCAGGGCGGACAGTGCGTCGAGATCACCGCCGATCTTGCCCTCTCGCATGGCATCGTTCCGGTCCGGGACAGCAAGCGCCCCGACGGCCCCGTCCTGATGGTCACCGCGACCGCCTTCGCCGGCCTGGTCGCCCTCGCCCGTACCGGCGCCCAGCTGTAAAGCACAAAAACGGCCCCGCCCCCGAGAGGGAGCGGGGCCGTCCGCCGCTTCAGACAGACAGGGGCGGCGGCGCGGGGACCACCGCCGGGGTGGACATACCGTTCTCGTCCAGTGCGAGGGCATCCAGCTCGACACCGCGGATCAGGACACCCGGGAACTCCTCGAAGAAGCCCAGCGCTTCCGCGATGGCCTCCGTCAGCGTCCCGGCCTCGAAGGAGCACCAGAACTCCGCCGTGTCCGGCCCCTCGACCAGACCGATCCGTCCATCGTTGAACCGGTCGAGACCCGCCAGGGTGTCGGACTGCTCCTCGGTGAGCGCGTCCTTCAGATGCAGGGTGAAGTACCACTTACGCACAGGTGCGGTGCTGCCGGGTGAATGCATCGATCTTGTTCGCCTCGTCTCCTGGGCTCTGGGGAGTGCAATGAACGGTGTAGCGCCTGGTGCACGGACAACAGATGACGAAGCCCCAGTTGTGCCGGTTCTTCGCGTGGGTCACCTTGAGGCCCGCCGCCTCCGCACGCCTCAACGCCGCCTCGACGTCCTTCTTCTGATGCCGGTCTCCGAGTGCCATGTCACCACGTCCTACGCCCATGGGCCCGCGGAAGTCCCCGAACCGGACGCGAACCGTCCGAACGAGCTACCCGAGCGGACGGGCGTCGCCCACGACATGGATCAGCGCACGACCGAACGCGCCACGCGGAACCCCACATCGTCGACCTGGAAGGTCGGATGGCTGCGGCGCCGCGCGGAGGCCCGGCAGCTCCAGTGCTCATCGAACCAGCCGCCGCCACGGAGCACCCGGTAGGCGCCGTAGACCTCGGCGTCGTACACGTCCCAACACCAGTCCCAGACGTTGCCGAGCATGTCGTGGAGCCCCCACGGGTTGGGGCGTTTGCCGCCCACCTCGCGGAGGCGCTCGTGGGAGTTGCCGCGGTACCAGCCGATCTCGTCCAGTTCCCCGTACCGCGGCCCGGTCGTCCCGGCGCGGCAGGCGTGCTCCCACTCGGCTTCGGTCGGCAGCCGGTACCCGTCGGCGGAGGTGTCCCACTCGATGTCCTCGGCGTCGACACGGAAGTGGTACGCGGGGGTGAGGCCGGCGGACCGGGACAGGTCGTTGCAGAACCGCGCCGCGTCCCACCAGGAGACGCACTCGACGGGCAACCGGTCCCCAGGGGTGGCACTGGGCCGCCGGCCGGTGATCTGTGTGTACAGCGCCTGGGTGACCGGGGATGCCGCGAGCCGGTAGGGCGCGAGTTCGACCGACCAACTGCGCTGGGTCCGCCGGTCCGACAGCGTCACCTGACCCGGCAGGATGGCGATCATCTCGTTCCCCGTCATCACGTCCATGATGAGGGATCCTAACGATCGCCCAATCTGCCCAGATGTCGTACCGACTCGCCCCCGTCGTAGGTGACTTCGACCGCCTGTGAGGCTGGGCCGAGGGAGTGCCCGGGGCGGTGGTCGCCCCGCTCGGGCAACGCATGGGGCCGCAGCCCAGCGAGGCTGATCCCCGCCACCGCTGGGCGGCTGGAGACAACCTCGCCGCGCGCTCGCCGCCCGTGAGACAGGAGCGTCGCGGTGGACGCGGGCGACGGCGATCCGCTGCCCACACCGCAGGAGACCGGCGGGGCGAGGAAGTCAGGCGGCCATCACCACGGCGACGCGTTCCCGGAAGTCCCGTACGGCTGGAACGCGGAGGTGTCCGGTCATGGATGCCGCGAGGTCGCGGACATGGTCGGTGCTGCGGGCCGAGTTGAGCATTTCGAGAAGGCTGAGGGCCTGCATACCGGTGTCGCAGGCCGCGTCGACGGCTCCCTGCTGGTACTGGGCGGAGGCCATGCGAGAGAGATAGAGGGCGTGCGTGCGAACGTAGCCGGGGCCGTAGGCGGCGTCGGCCTCGGTGAACTTGGTCTGTGCTTCGGCGGGACGGCCGAGATCGAGCAGGCACGACCCGGTGAGCATGTCGATCTCGGACTTCTCCACCCAGTAGGCCCAGGCGGGGTCGTTGTCACGGCGCCCGGCGCCGAGGTGGTCCAGGGCATCGTTCAGCGCGCGGTAGCACGCGCGGGCGTCGCCCGCCTTGGCCAGGGCTCGGGCCTGGCGGGCGGACAGCATGGCGTCCACCACGGGAGTGCTGTGCCCGCGGACGGCCGCCTGGGCGGTACGGATCATGGCGTCGGCATCGCGGGGGTTGCCGACCGAGTAGTGCTGGATGGCGGCGAACCCGGCGACGTTGGCGCCGAGCAGGACATCCCCGCTCGTGCGGGCGGCCCGCATCGCGGCGTTGAAGTATCTCTGAGCGGTGGCGTGGCGACCCGTGTCGAAGGTCATCCAGCCGCACATCCGGGCCAGGTCGGCGGCCTGCGCATGGAGGCGGCAGCCCTGATCACCGGTGTAGGAGCCGTACGCGAGAAGCCGGTGGGCGAGGGAGAGGTGGGCTTCCGCCTCGGTGATCAGGTCCCCGCCGCCGTAGGTGTCGTCGTCGCGCTGAAGGTCGGTGATGCGGTCCGCCAGGCGGTCGATCATCGAGGTGCTGACACGGCGCCCCTCCTGGGCCATGGCGTGAGCGATGTCGGGGTGGGCGGTGAGCCAGTCGTGCAGAAGAGTGGTCAGGGTGACACCGGAGACGAGGATGAACTTGCGACGGTCCATTCGGCCGCTCCTCAGCACGTCGTCGAGTACAGCCACGGTACCGGCGGCCGTCCAGGGCTGATACAGCTCCGGAAGGTCGGGGCCGGGGAGCCAGTGGGGCCACGGCATCGCCCGCCTGGTCCGCTCGTCCACGTCGAAGGCGATCGCGATCAGGCGCTGCGTGGCCTCGTCCGGGGTCCGGCCGTGCTCCCAGCAGGAGACGGTCTTCTTCGTCGTCGCCACATTGATCCGCACTCTCCGGCCGGCTCCCCGGATCCGCTCCGCGAGGGCCTGCTGGGACAGGCCGAACAGCGCTCGGGCATGGACGAGTGGGTGGTCGTTGTCCGCGCGACGGGACACCGAGACCTCCTGGGCCGGGACAAACGGACTGCTGCGGAGTACGGAATGCCGCGGAGTGTAGAAGCCCTGCCACGGGCCTGGAAAGAGCGTAAGGCCGGAAGCCCGGCGTGCCTCGGAAGAGGAGAACCGAGGGCTTGACAACGACCGGCGACGCCCTTGCGGGGGCTTCGCCTCGCCATGCCGGCAAGGGGATGTTGAAGGGGCACCCCGGTCGGGGGTGCACCACCAGGGTCGTACCGCTCGCGGCGCGGCTCCTTTTCCACCAGGAGGCCGGTATGGAAGGCAAGCACGAACCCGAGGACACCACGTCCGCCCCTGTCACTCCGCCGCCGGGCTACCAGCCGCCGGCCGTGCTGGACGCCGGCACCGTCGTCGGCGTGACGCTGGGCAAGAACACGTTCGACCGCGTGGACAACTCCCAGTACAAGGACAAGTGATCCAGCTCCGGGTCGGGTGAGCACGGGCCCGGCCACGGTCCCGGGCTCCGGTTCGTCGGCCCGTGCCGACGAACCGGAGCCCGTCTTCGTCCGACAGCCCAGAGAAGAGGAACGGATGCGGTGGAGTGCCGGGTGGCGGAGTACGTCGGGCGCTGTTGTCCAGCGGCCCAGAGGGGGCCGGGCCGTGCCGGGCACGGTCGGTGTGTGGACGGTCGGCTGGCCCTCCGACCGGATCCGGTCGGTCTCCGACGAGGGACTGACCCTCACCGTCATCGGCGAGTGCGGCGCCGCCGTCGGTGAGCTGAAGGACGCGCTGAGGCATGTACGGGAACACCGGTGGCACGCGCTGACCCGGTGGCCCGGCTCGTACCTGACCGTCGCCGCCCGCGGTTCGCTCACCGCCGTAGTCGGCGACCTCTCCGGACAGCACCCGGTGTACTGGCGGACCCTTGCGGACGGCGTCTGGTGGTCCACCGCCGCCACTCCGCTCGCCGCACTGGACCGGACCGGTCCCGACCCGGTGGCCCTGGCCGCGCACCTCGCCCACGCCCAGCCCGACACACTGCGTCGGAGCCTCTTCGGCACAGTGCGCCGGGTGCCGACCGGGTGGGTGCTGCTCCTCGATGACGGCGGGGCCCGCACACGTGCGTACGAGCCCGTCGAGTACCCGCAGGTGGACATCGAGACAGGCGCTCACCACCTGGCCCGGACCCTGCTGCTGGCGGTCTCCGCCCGCCTGGGCGAACATCGTGCCGTCAGCAGCGACCTCGCCGGACTCGACTCCACCACCCTCGCCTGTCTGGCAGCCCAGCACCGGCCCGTGACCGCCGTCACCTTCACCGACGACCGGATCGGCGACGACGACCTCGCCCACGCCCGTCGGACCGTCGCAGCCGTCCCCCGGATCTCCCATCGCCTGGCCACCGGCAGCGAGCACACCGTGATGTACGAGGGACTGTCCCACCCGCCCACCGACACACCCACGGCCTATACCGTCACCGCCGCCATCAAGCGCGCCACCCTCGCGCCCGTCGCTCCACAAGGGCCGGGCGTGCACTTCATCGGGGAAGCCGGGGACTGCGTCCTCTCCGCGTCCTCCTGCTACCTGGCCGATCTGTGGCGCACCGGCCCCCGCCGCCATGCCTGGCGGCACACCGTCGCCCATGCCCGGCTCTCCACCCGCGCTCCACTCACCGTGCTGCACCGGACCCTGCCCGCGGCCCGGGGCGGGCTCGCCGACTCATGGCACCGGGCCGCTGCCCTACTGCGGGGCGCCCCGCGGCCGTGGATTCCGCAAGCGGAGCGGTACCTGTCCTGGACCCCGCTGCTGGCCGGCGCGGACTGGATGGCTCCCGAACTCCGGCGCCGACTCGCAGACGCCCTGGACGAGCGTGCCGCCCATCTGTCCGACGGCCCCGACCGGATCGCCACCTGGTGGGACCGGCAGGACCTGGCCCGGATCGGAGCGGACCTGACCGGCTGGCGCAGCCTGGTGGAGGCGGACCACGGCCCGTCCTTCGAGCTGGCAGCGCCCTATCTCGACAACGAGGTCATCCGCGCCGCCCTGGCGGTCCCCGCCCACCGGCGCGGGGCCCCCGACCGGTACAAGCCTCTGCTGAGCGCGGCCTTCCCCGCCGGGCCGGTGCCCAGCTTTGTTCTGGAGCGCGTCACGAAGGGCGGGTTCAACGGGATGTCGTACGCCGGGTTCCGCCGGAACGCGGCTGCCCTGCGGACGCTGCTCGGCCCCGGATCCCGATTGGCCGATCTGGGGCTGATCACCCCTGCCCCGGTCCGCGAGCAACTGGACCGGGCCGTGGCCGGGCAGCCGGCTGCCCAAGGGGCCCTCCATCTCGCCGTCTCCGCCGAGGTATGGCTCCGCCAGCTGTCCACGTCCACCGACACCTGGTGGGCAGGGAAAGGAGCAGCCAACCGTGCGACTGCGTGAACACGCCCATCCGGTCCTCACCGACAACGGGGGCGCCATCCTGGACGAGCGCTCCGGCCGGTGGACCCACCTCACACCGACCGCCGCGGCGGCCCTTCTGGTCCTGTGCGCATCATCCACCCATGAGCAGGCCGTCGGGCAGTACGCCGCCCGGTACCCGATCACCCCCGGACAGGCCGACACCGACATCACCGCCGTCACCATCGCGCTCGCCACCGCCGGTCTCGCCGACACCGGTGGGTCGTGCCTCTCCGCCAACCGCCGCACCCGGCGGAGGTGGTGGTGGTGACCACCATCGAGGCGTACTCCACCACCCGAACAGGCACCCCGATCGAACGCGCCGCCGCCCGCCTCGGCCTGGCCGCCGCCGTGCTGTTGCTGCGCCTGCCGTTCCGGCACACCGTCCGCGCCGCCCGGCTCGCGCGGCGCCTCGGCCGCCGACCTCTCCTTCCGGGCCAGGGACAGACTCTGGTGGAAGCCGTGCGGCACAGCGGTCGCACCTGGCCCGTCAGAATCGCCTGCCTCGAAACCTCCCTCGGAGCCATGCTGGCCGCCGCCCTGCTCGGTTACGAGCTGACCTGGCACCTCGGCGCCCGCTTCGTCCCGCCGCCGACCGAGTACCACGCCTGGGCCGAAGTCCCCGGCCATGGCCCCGTCGGCGAATACACCGAGGCCGGCTGGTACCACCACACCGCTCTGCGGATCTGACCGTGTCCTCCGCTCGGCCGGAGCAGTTGAGCAACTCATCGGATCTTCACCCGCAGGAGTGAACGCGTGAACCTGATCGCCCCACCGGCACCCGCCGTCGCCCAAGCTGCCAGCGCCGTCCCCGAGCGCTCCTACACTCACCACGAAGCCCGGGGGGAGACAGCTCAGCGCTCCAACCCTGCCGTCATCCACCGCGAACTCACCAGCCTCCATGTGCCCGTGGGCGGTCGTGTCCTGGAGATCGGCACCGGGTCGGGCTACTCCAGCGCTCTGCTCGCCCGCCTCACCGGCCCTTCCGGCTCGGTCACCAGTGTCGACATCGATCCTTACCTCGCCCGCTGGGCCAACCTCATCCACCAGCAACACGGCCTCGACCATGTCCGCTGCCACCCGGGCGACGGCACCCTCGGGCACTCCGCCGGAGCACCCTACGACCGGGTGGTCGCCTGGTGCACCCCGCCTCTGCTCCCACGCACGTGGGTGGAGCAGATCGCAGACGGAGGACTGATCGTCACACCCCTGCCCATCGCACCGGTCCCCAAGCTGACCGTCGTTGCCACGATCCGCGTCACCGACGGTCGGCCTCACATCGAGGAGATCCGCCACGGCGGCTACGTCGAGACCAGCATGAGCGGGACCGAAACCGACTCCGACGTCCCTCTGCGCTGGGTGGACTGGGAGCATCGCCACCCGGAGACCGCCTGGATCTCCCTGGCCTGGCGTGACCGGGACGACTGGCAGAACACCGGTGCCCGTACCGCGCTCCAGCTCCTGCGGGGGGCGGCCCATCGCGAGCCGTACGACGGAGAGCCGATCGACTGGGCCTCGTGGCGCACCTTCGCCGCTTCCACCGGCGACCCGCGTCTGACCATGGCGAGCCTCACTCCGGACGCTCTGGCCCTGGGGCACACCACACCCTCGTCGGCTGCGGTCGTCCAGGACGACGGCACGATCATCGCCGACGCCTCTGACTCCCCGTCCCTGGTCACGCTTCGGACCTGGCTGACCTGCTGGGAGAGTGCCGGTCGGCCGGCGCCCGAGCGGCACACCCCGGTCCTCCTGCCGTGCGGCAGCGGCACCGGCTGGGCCCTGACCGTGTCCTGATCCCGCACGGCAGTCATGGGGCCGGGCCTTGCTGTCCTCCTCCTGGAACGGCCCGAAGTCCCGCTCCTGGTTGACCACCCGGTCGGTGACGCTCAGGTCCCCGTCCACCAGGACGCCCAGGAAGGCGTCCGGACTCCGCTTCGGCAGGCCTGTCCAGGTGTCGAGGGTGCGGAAGCCGAGCAGGAGATGACGTACCTCGGCCGGGCCCTCGACGAGAAGCACCTCGGCGTCGGCGCACGCGCCGTCCAGGCCGAAGGGTGAGCGCAGCCCATATCGCTCGTCCGCCTCGGCCAGCGTGATCGCCCTGATGTTCCTCATGCTGTCGTCCCTGTCGTCGCTCCACCGTGCTCGGCCGAGGCCGGGGCGCTCGCCGGTCAGGTCCGGTCAGGTCCGGTCAGGGAGGGACACCGGCGTGAGGTGCTGCGGTCGTAGCCTCACATCCGGGACCTCAGCACGTCGACCTCACAGCCCGGCGCGGACGGGTCGAAGCCGTGCTCGATCAGCCAGCGAACCGCCAGCAGGCTGCGCAGCGACCACCATGCGTGGATCACATCGAGGTCGACGTCGGTGCCATAGCCGGCGATGACATCGCCGAGGTGCTCCTCGTGTCCGAGGGTGAAGGTGGCGAGGTCGTACAGGGCATCGCCCCGGCCCGCCTCGGACCAGTCGATGATGCCGGTGACCTCGTCGCCGTCGAGGAAGACATGTGCGATCTGTAGGTCGCCGTGGGTGAACGCCGGAGTCCACGGCCGGAGCGCGGCCTCGGCGACCTGGCGGTTGCGGGTGACCAGGTCGGCGGGGAGGAGGCCGTTCGCCACGAGCAGTTCGCACTCGGTGTCGAGTTCCGCCGCGAGCGCGGCGCTGCTCCGGCCGGCCCGGCCGGGGCGGGGTGGCAGGGGTGCTTCGTGGAGCTTCCGGATGGCGGCGCCCGCCGCGGCCCACGCCGTGGGTGACCCGGTCGACGGACCGCCGAGGCGGCCGAGCGTCGTCCCCGGGAGTGCGGCGATCGCGAGTACGGGCGGCTTGCGCCACAGGACTTCCGGGGTCGGGACCGGCGCGAGGGACATCGCCTCGACCTCGGCGTCGACGCGCGCCTGATCGGCGTCCACCTTCAGGAAAACATCACCGACGCGCAGGGTCGCGCGCTCGGAATGGGCGACGACGACTTTCACTTCATCCATGGGCGACCAGTATCCCGGGGATGATCGCCGACGTCGCGGGATTTATCGCGTGCGATGACGCGGCTCACCCACTTCGTCAAGGTCGGGCCGGTCGCCGGTAGACGCGGGTCAGGGCATCAAGGGTCCGGGTCATGTGTTCGCGAAGTCCGGCCGGGGAAAGGACCTCGGCGTCGGCGCCGAGTTTGAGAATTTCGGGGAGCGCCTGCTCGATGGACTCGATCGGGACCGCGACCTGGATCCAGCCATCGGTATCCGGCGGGGTGGCGGTCTGCTGGGCGGCGTCGACCATGGCCGACTCCCACACCTGGGGCAACCGGTGGAAGGCGCTCGGAGACAGACGGAGGGTCGCCTCGCCCTGGTGGCGGCGCGTGTCGAAGAATCGCAGATAGTTCCGCCAATGCCCGGCCAGGTCGAATCCCTCGGGCCGTTCGAACCGTTCAGCAAGGAAATGAAGGTCCACGATCCGCGAGATGCGATAGGTGCGCAGCCCTTCGGCGCCGCCGGCCACGAGATACCAATGGCCGGCCTTGAGCACCAGCCCATAGGGTTCCACGACCCGGGTGATCTCGCGGGGTTCGGCCCAGCGCACATAGCGCACCCGCACGGCTCGGTCGTTCCACACCGCCTCCGCGACCGCGCTCAGGTGCGGCGCCCGGTCGCCTTCCCGGTACCACGCCGGGGCGTCGAGATGGAACCGCTCGGCGATCCTGCCGGCCCGGTCGCGCAACTCGGCGGGCAGCGCGGCCATGAGTTTCAGCTGTACGGCGGTCACGACCGCGCCCCTGCCGAGGTCGGCGGCGGCCGTCGGCAGCCCGGTCAGGAAGAGCGAATCGGCCTCGTCCGTGGTCAGCCCGGTCAGCCGGGTGCGGAAACCGCCGAGCAGCCGATATCCACCGTCGTGACCGGGGTCGCCGTACAGCGGCACGCCTGCCGCGCTGAGGGACTCCATGTCACGGTAGACGGTGCGCACGGACACCTCCAGCGTGTCGGCCAGCTCCTGTGCTGTCATCCGTTCCCGGTTCTGGAGGAGCAGCAGGATGGATACCAGTCGGCTCGCGCGCATGCGGTGGAGTCTGCCGCAGTCCACTGACACAGGGTGTCAGTGGAGTGGGAATAGCGTCCTGCCCATGGACATCGACATTGATATCGACCGGTTTGCCGAGAGGTACGTCGCGGTCTGGGCCGGTCGCATCGTTCTGACCGGGACGAAGGTGGGCTCTCGGGTCGTGGCGGAGGAATTCCTTCGCCGGCTGGGCGAGGGCGACCCGGACCGGATCGCCGAACTGTTCGCGGAACACGTCGACTGGCAGCTGAACTGGCCGGACCACGGCCACCCGGCGGTGCCCTGGATCCGTCCCCGCTCGACCCGCGCCGATGTCGCCGACCATTTCCGGGAAATAGCCGCCTTCCATCTCCCCGAGAAGTCCGCCGGAACGGTATCCCGCGTCCTTGTCGACGGTACGGAAGTGATCGTGCTCGGCGATATCCGGCAGACAGTGCGAACCACAGGTCAGCCGTACACGGCCCGCTGCGCGCTGCACCTCACCGTCGAGCGGGGCCTGATCACCCGCTACGCCGTCTACGAAGACAGCCTGACCGTGACCGAGGCCCTCGCCGGCCGGCCGGTACACCGCTGAACAGCCGGTCGACAATACCGGTTTCCCGGTCCGTTCCTCCTCGGGCCCGGTAGCGGACCCCGGCATTGGACTCCGGTATCGGACCCCGGAATTGGACCCCTGGAAGTGACAGGATCTCGCCATGCGTCGGGTGGTGCATTGACTCCACGGCGCCACCACGGTTCCATGCTTGCTGCTCCTCCGGTGGAGATCCGGAGGAGAAGTCGTGTTCTGTCTGGGGGGAACATGAGGGGAATCACCAACCGGAGCACCACCGGTCGTTTACGGGCCGCCCTGAGCGCGGGGGTCGTGGTCTGCGCGGTCACCGCCGTGGGGCCCACCGCGGCCACAGCCGCCACCGCGGCCGCACCGGCGCCCACCGCAGCCAGCTCGGCCGCACCGGGGCCGACGGTCGCCATGGGCGGTCTCGGCGTCGGGGTCGAGAGGATCAGCGTCGCGTCCGACGAAGGCCACGGTGCCGCGTCGATCACACCCGATGGCCGCAGCATCGTCTTCAAGTCCCTGGCGATCGGCCCGTCACAGAGCGGCCACGCGGTGTACGTCCGCGACCGGCGGGCGGCGCAGACCAGGACGGAGCCCATGGTCGAGGGGTGGACCCCGGCGATCAGCGGCGACGGGAGGCAGGTCGCCGCCAATGCTCCACGGCGGGGGATGACCGTTGAGCGGATCCAACAGCATTCGCTGGACCTGGGCCTGCTTCGCGTCTCCTGCGGCCGGTGCAGCCAGCCGTCGCTGAGTGCGGACGGCCGCTACCTCGCGTACGGCGCCCTGCGCTCCCCGCAGTGGTACCGGGACGTCGTCGTCGCGGACCGTAACGGTGGTTACGAGACCATCGCCGTCCTCGACAGCTCGGCTCCGGCCCGGCCGTCCATCAGCGGCGACGGCCGCCATGTCGCCTACCAGGACCTCTCGTACCAGACGGAGGGCGTCTACCTGTGGAGCCGGGCCACCGGCACCACCGCGGGACCGCTTGAGGGCCCGTCCAAGAGCGCCTCGCTCGTCCAGCTCAGCGACAACGGCAGCAAGGTCGTCTACCTCTCGGGCTCCGACACCTATGTCCACGACATCGGCTCGGGCACCGCCCAACTGGTCCCGAACGTACAGGGCGTGGCCATCGACCCCACCGGCCGCTATCTGCTGTACGCCCCGAACGCCACGGGCGGACCCTCGCTCGTCCTGCGCGACCTGCGGACGGGCACCGACGAGACCGTCTCCGACCAGCCCGCCACCGCCGAGGTCGACTCGGTCAGCGCCGGCGGGCGCGATGTGGTCTTCCAGTCCGCCGCCGACAACATCGTCCCCGGCGACACCAACGGCACGTCGGACGTCTTCGTCCGCCGCTTCTTCTGATCGCCCCGGCCGCCGGCCGGACCCACACCGCCGCACCCACCGGTGCCGTTCCGGTCCCCTCAGTGGACCGGAACGGCACCGGCGTCAGTTCCACGGCTCCCGATAGGGGTCTTCACCCAGCACCTTCGCCGCAGCCACGCAGAGGTCCTCACCGTAGAGCTGGTTGCTGCCGCACTCGGAGCCCCACAGCTCGGACGCGGCTTGGGCCACGGCGCGCCAGGAGAATTCCTGATCGACCCGCCATGTACGAATCCGCACGACCCGGCGTCATCGCCGCCTGATCCACAGTGTCGTGTGCCATTCCACCGACCCTAGGTCGTCTCGCGTGGTGGAGGAACCGGGCACCCGCTGGGCGCCGGTGGCGAAGGCGACCCGCTCAGCGGCTTCACGGCGTCAGGATGGTTCCCGACTGTTCACGGCACAACCCGTCGGGTGATCCGAAGTCGCAACGAGATCCTCCTCGATCTTTTCTCATCGGGGTGAGAAGTTCAGAATATTCTCCCCCCGTGATCCAAACAGCCCCGCAGATACGCCGATTCCGACGTGATAATTGAACCTCCGCCCCAGACTTGTACCGTGTCCCATATAGCGAGGTGAGCGATGATCTCGTAACGGCACGAGGATTCGGCGAATTTGTAGAAATGCGTCGCGGCGGCACTCGATCCACAACCCGGTGGGGCCTCTTCTGCGCTCTTCTCACCTTGGCAACCCGACACACGATCGAAAGGATCTCCATGCGATTGAAAAGATTCTTAGCCAGCGCAGGAGCCGGGGCGGCTCTTGTCTCGGGCATGGTCTCCGCACCGGCCCTGGCGGCGGAGGCCGCGAGCCCGGAGCGCCCGGCCGTGGACTGTTACGTGTACGTCAAGGCGAGTGTGGGCTACCTCAACATCCGCGCCACCAAGAGCCCGACGGGGCCGCTGATCGCCAGGTACACAGGAACTCGGCTCACACCGGTGGCCTGCGAGCACGAAGAAAGGGGAGCTGTGTACCGATGCAACACCGGCGGACCGCAGTACGACACTTGGGCCCCTGTGATCTATAACGGGGTGAGGCGGTATGTAGCCATGGAATGCAGCGGCGGGTGGGGCGCCTAGGTGTATTGATCCGCAGGGGTGCAGGCATCCTTGAAAGTCGCACATTCCCATCGAGCACCGTTGCATGTCAGACGACACCAAGGAGACTCAATGCGTCTCGGTAGAACGTTAATCAGTGCAGCATTCGCCTCCGTAGTAATGCTGGGGGCAGGCACCACGCCCTCGCAAGCAGCTACCGCAAGCCCCGACCGGGCGATGTACGACGCCATCGTCTACACGAGCAACGATTCAGGCGTACTCACCTTCGAGCGGTTCGCCGGAAGCCGGTGGAAGGTCTGCGATCTCAGTGCCGACGGTATGCGTGCCGTCGCAGAGGTGCGGGACACCAGCTCCGGCGGTCTGCTCCTGCGAATCCAGGACGCGTCAGGCTCCGCGGGCTCGAGATGCGGGGAAGGCCACATCTACCCCCCTCCCTACTCCGGCCAGCGCCTGTCGCTGAAGGTGTGGGTGCAGAACGGCGCCAACGGTTCGACTCAGCGCCCGGGCTACGGCAGCTACACCTGGTGACGACCATGCGTCCGTAGTGGCGTCGCACGGACTGCCTGCCGGGTCTGGACCCGGCAGGCACACCTGCCAAGGGAACAGCGCATGACTCAGCGGGCCCGGTCGTAGACCGTCGCGATCTCGCCCAGCTCGCCGGTCTCCCGGTGGCTGAGCCGCCATCTCGACGGGGGCAGGCCGTCGTCGAAGAGACGCTGACCGCCTCCCGCTATCTCGGGGAGGATCAGGAGATGGAGCCGGTCGATCAGGTCCGCCGCGAGAAGTGGCCTGATGAGGCTCGCACTGCTGTTGACGAGGATGTCGCCCTCGCCGCTGGCCCTGAGTTCGGTGACGACCTCCACGGCGGGAGCGTTCCTGACACCGGCACGTGGCCAGGGGGCTTCGGTCGCCCGGTCGAGAGGACCATCTTGTCCGTGTCGGTCTGCCACTTCGCGTAGCCACGGTCACGCGGGTCGGCGTTTCTCGTCCTCGGCAACCGGGGGCCAGTACGCCAGGAATCCCTCGGCGTTGATCCGGCCGAGCAGGGCGGCCGTCGCGCCCTCCCAGATGCGGGTGAGGTGGTTCCATGCGGTCTCGGTGGTTACGTACGGTGCGAACATACTGAAGTCGCCGGGGCCGTTGTAGCGGCCTTCGAGGGTGAGGCACAGGTTCGCGGTGACCCGGCGGCCGGTCGGGGTTGATCATTCCGTGCTCCTGGTGTCGGTGTCGAAGGGCTCGGCACCAGAGGTGTCGTCGGTGAGGATCGATGTGAGCTTGTCGAGGCTCTGGCCGAAGCCGATCTCGATGCCCGCGATGAAGTCCGCCGCGTCGACCGTGCTGTCGGCGATCCGCCAGCGGACGTCCAACTCGGTGCCGGCTCCGGTGGGCCGGAGCTCCACGTCGACATGGGCGGTGACGGCGGGGCGACCGTCCGACAGCAGCGGGGAGAGCCGGTAGGCGAGATGCTCTCCGGCGCGCAGGGCGACGACGGAGCCCTCCGCACGGCCGGCGGCGGGTCGGATTCGTCGGTGTCCTCGGCGTCGCGGTACTCCAGGGCGATCCGCCCACCCGGACGCGCTTCGAAGGCGAGCCCGGAGACACGGAGGTCGTCGGGGGCCCACCAGCGGGTGACCAGCGAGGGCTCGGTCAGGTGGCGCCGAAGCGGGTCGGGGCGGCAGCGGCCGGAGGAAGGGGAACGAGCGGTCGTCGGCCCACCCCGGCTTCTCTGCGGCGAGCCACTCCGTGTGGAGGCTGAGCCCATAACGGTCGTACGTCGTGTGGGGCCGCCGGTCCGCTCCACGGTGTCGGCGAACCGGCCGAACGTGGCGGCCGGCTCCCGCAGGGGGCGGGCCGGAGCGCGTAGACGCGGCGTGGCCGCTGCGCTGGGAGGTGACGACTCCGGCGCGTTCGAGGGTCTGGAGGTGCTTGGTGGTCTGTGGCTGGCGTGCCCCGGCGAGCCGGGCGAGGACACCGACCGGGCGGGCCGCTCGGCCAGCAGGGCGACGAGCCGCCAGCGGGCCGGGTCGGCCAGTGCGGTGAGGAGAACTGGGTCTGTCTGGCCGATCCGGAGGGGAAGGAGTTCTGCGTCCCCGGGAGCCACTGCCCCTGACGAACGGCCAGGGAGGTGCCCGGCCCCGCCGGTGGGCGCGGCCGGATCACACATCACGGGTGGGCGGTCGTACCGTCGGGCTGGTTCAGGTACGCGTCGATGCGCTGCTGGTTCTCGGCCAGGCGCAGGCACAGATGGCGCAGCTGGGTCAGTTCGGCGGGGGTGAACCCCTGGAAGACGGCGGCCATGGCGACCTGGCTGGGGCGGCGGAAGGACTCCAGCCAGGCCGTCCCGGCCGGGGTGATCCGTGCCAGGACCGAGCGGCGGTCCCGGTGGTCGGGGGCCCGTTCGACCAGGCCGTCGCGTTCGAGGGTGTCGACCAGTCCGGTGACATTGCGTGAGCTGACTCCGGCCGCCTGGGCCAGCTCGCCGATGCTGATGCCGTCGTCGGATCCGGCGCTCAGCCGGATCAGGATGTCGAGCGCCCCGGCGCTCAGCCCGCGCCCCTCGGCCCCCCGGGAGCGCAGGCGTTCGATGGTGTGGAAGGCGGTACGGACCGCTCCCGAGGCTTCAAGGGCGAGGGTGTCGTCCCCTCCGGTGAACCGGGTCATGGCGGATCTCACCCGGGGGTCGAAGAGGGTACCGTCGGGGTCACGGTCGATTTTTGACGGAGAGTTATGTACGTGCTTCATAATGAAGCACGACTCTAATGCTGGCTCCACCGGCTTGCCAAGCCCCGATCTTCACCGGAGCCCCATCGCCGGTCCGTTCGAACAGGTCAGGGGCGCAGGGAGCCGTCCAGACGGACCCAGGGGGACCAGTCGCCGGTACTGGCGGTGGTCTGCCAGCGGTGGTGGATGTCGCCGTGACGGTTGACGCCGAAGAGTTCGATCCGGCCGTCGACGCTGCTCTCGGCGGCGACCTGGGTCAGGCTGCCGTCGTACCGCATCCAGTCGCTCCAGACACCACCGGCCGAGGTCTGCCAGCGGCTGTGCACATCCCCGGAGCTGTTCGAGCCGAAGAGCTGGAGACGGCCGTCGGCGTTCCGGGCGGCGGCGATGGAGTTCAGGGAGCCGGGCATACGGGTCCACGCCGACCAGTCGCCGGTGCTGGGGGTCGTCTGCCGGCGGTGGTGGATGTCGCCGTCGCGGTTGATGCCGAAGAGTTCGATCCGACCGTCGGCGTTCGTCTCGGCCGCCACCTGCCGCAGATTGCCGTCGTACCGCATCCAGTCGCTCCAGAGACCACCGGCCGAGGTCTGCCAGCGGCTGTAGACATCGCCGGAGCTGTCGGTGCCGAAGATCTGGAGGCGGCCATCGGCGTTCCGCGCCGCCGCGATGGAGTTCAGCGAACCGGACATACGGGTCCAGGGGGACCAGTCACCCGTACTGGGAGTCGTCTGCCAGCGGTGGTACACATCGCCATGGCGGTTGACGCCGAAGAGTTCGATCCGGCCGTCGGCGTTCCGCTCTGCGGCGAGGGCGCGCAGCGACCCGTCGTACCGCATCCAGGGCGAGAGCCCGCTGTTCGCGGAGTGCTGCCAGCGGCTGTGGACCTGGTCGGAGTTGTTGGTGCCGAAGATCTGGAGACGGCCGTCGGCGTTCCGGGCGACCGCGATGGAGGAGCCCCACTCCGGGACGGCGAGGGTGCCGCTGTCCCGGGCGGCGGCGGGCTCGGGCGGCGGGGCGGCGGTGGCCGGGCCCGGGGTGACGATCAGCAGGGCGGCGGCTGCGGCGAGCGCGGCCAGTCGGCCGATGCGGTGGCCGAGGTGGCCGAGGTGACCGAGGGGTATGCGGTGGCCGAGGGGTATGCGGTGTGAACTGCGCAATGCGGGTGCCCTGCCTTCCGGTTCGCGGACCCGTGGCGGGGCGGGCAAAGGGGCGGCCCGTGCCATGGGTCTCTCACTGGTACGGGTAGGTGCGTCACTGAGCCGGGAAGTGCGGTCCGAACAGGGGACCCGTGCCGACAGGGCCCCGGGCGGGCCCCCCGACCGCCGATCAGTAAGCGTCGTCGGGCGGCCCGCGCTTGTCGAGGCGGCTTCCGGCCACAGAGCGGGGCCGCGTCCGGGAGGGGAGCCTGTGCCCGTGAGGGGGGCCCGTGCCCGTGCGGGACCCGTGCCCGTGAGGGGGACCCGTGCCCGGGAACGGGCGGGTGTCAGCGGGGCGCGTGGAAGAGGACCTCCGGGTTCGCCCGGGTGGGGCCGTTCAGGACGGGCCGGTGGGCGGCCTTGAGATGCCGGTCGAGGAAGGCCGCGACATAGGTACGGGTGATCTGCGCCGCCCGGTCACCCGGGAGGCTTCCGGGCACGGTGGGCCACCCGGGGATCCGGTCGGCGAGTACGGGCAGGTCGCTGAAGGTGTCGTGCTGGGTGCCGGTCACGGTGAGCCAGCGCTTCCAGCCGTCCAGCCGCTTCCATGCCTTCTCCCAGGTGGCGTCGCCGCTGCCCGGCGCGCCGTCCTCGGCACCCAGCATCAGGAACGGCCGGCCGTCGAGCCCCTTCCGGGGGACCGGGTCGAAGAACGAGCCGTCCATGTTCACCCCGGCGTCCACCCGGGTGTCCCGGGCCATCGTGCTCGCGGCCGAGGCGCCCCCGATGGAGTGGCCCGCCATACCGATCCGCGAGGCATCGATCATCGCCGAGTGCTTCCAGACGGGACGCGGGCCGGTGAGCCGGTCGAGGACGAAGGAGATGTCCCGGGCGCGCCCTTCGGCCACGGACTCCAGGGTGATCTCCCCGCTGTCCGCCTTCTCGCAGGCGACACAGGGCAGGACGCCCCGGCCGGGGAAGGCGGTGGCTCTCGACTCGTACGCGTGGTCCACGGAGGCGACCACGTACCCTCGCGATGCCAGGTCCTCGGCGAGCAGGGTCTGGGACTTCCTCGGGGTGCCGAAGCCCGGCGAGAGGACCACCAGGGGGAACCTCCCCTTGGTCGGCCGGGCGCCCTGGCGGGCCCAGCTCTCCGTACCGGCGAGCAGTTCCGCACTGCCCGGCGGCAGGGTGCCGTCGCCGAACTGCCGCACCAGCTCCCGTGCCTCGGCCGGTCGCAGATACCGCTCCACCCGGCCACCCGTGTCCGGGCGGGCGGGGTGGTGGACGGAGACCAGCAACCGCCGCGCGCCCGACTGCGGCAGCCAGGGGTCCGTACGGGTCCGGTCGGTCAGCTGGAGGGTCGACACACCCACCGCGTGGGGACCGGTCGGCCGGGGAAGGACGACGGACGGGGCCTTCCTGGCCGGGGCGGCGGACGGGAAGGCGGCGGACGGGGCGGCGGCGGACACGGCCTTCCCGGACACGGGCTTCCCGGCGGAGGGAGCGTCGGACGGGGCGGCGGCCGTCGCCGTGGCGGCCTGGACGAGGGGCAGGGTCATGGACAGGGCCAGCAGTGCGGCCACCGCGCCGCGTCGGGTCGTGATCATGTGAACGACCCTAGGCGCGCCATGGGTCAGTGATCATCAACTCGACTGCTGAACCGGGGTCGTTCGCAGGTGCCGCCGCCCGCCCGGGGGTTCTCCTCCCGAGGTCGCACCCGCCCTCCGTCTCCCGGCTGACCTGGGGGCGGGGTTCCTGCGGAACCACCCAGCCGCGTCAGCCGTCCAGGGGAACCCAGGCGAGGTCGTCGCCCTCCCGCCGGACCCGGCCGAACACCACGTCGGCGAAGTGGACGCCGAAGCCGATCGTGTCGGGTTCCGTCAGCTCCGCGAGGAGCCGATGGCGGTGGTCGGCGGCGCGGACGGGATCGTGGTCGAAGACGGTGGACCATGCGGGGTGGGCGACCTGGATCGGGGAGTGCAGGGCGTCGCCGAAGGCGATCAGCCGCTGCCCGCCCGAGGTGATGATGTACTCGGCGTGTCCGGGCGAGTGACCCGCCGTGATCCGTATCCGTACGCCCGGGAAGATCTCCTGCCCGTCGGCCACGGTACGGACATATGGTGTCAGGCCCGCGACCTCTTCCGCCCCGAGAAGGTCACGCCGGGCCCATTCCGGTTCGGGGACCAGGTAGTCGGCATGGGCGAACGCGGGCCGGTCGGCGCCGGGTACGGGATGCCAGGCCCAGCCGGTGTGATCGGGGTGCAGATGGGTGAAGGCCACGGCCCCGATCCGCTCGGGCCCGCTGCCGAGTCGGGCCAGGCTCTCCAGGAGCGCTCCCCCGTGGATCCCGCCGAGCGGGCCGTCCGGCGCGGGCGGCCAGGAGCGCGGTCCGAACCCCGCGTCGATCAGCAGTGCGCGGTCGCCGTGCTCCACCAGCAGGCCGCCGATACCCGCCACCAGGCAGCCGGACTCGTCCAGATACTCGGGACGGTCGGCCCACACCTCGGCGGGCACATCGGGGATGAGATCGCGCGGTCGCAGCCGCACCGCTCCGTCCGGCACCGAGGACACCCTCGTGTCGCCCAGCCGCAGTGAACGGATGCCGGCCGGTCGCCGCAGCCGCTCGCCCCGGTCCATCGCGGAATACGTCATGCCCATCCCCCTGTGTTCCGACGGGTCGTCACCGTGCCCCCCTGAAGGCCACGGTGACGACCATAAGCATCAAGTTAGAACCATGCAAGCTAGAAATATTCTTGCTTGATGAACTTGTTAGGGTGGGTGCATGACAGAGCCCTCGGAGCCGCACGCCAGCGCCGAGCGAGACCTGTGCTGCCTGGTGAACGGGCTGGCCCAGCAGATCGCCGACCATGTACGCCAACGCGCCGTCACGCTGGGCCTCACCACGGCCCAGGCGACCGCGCTGCGGGAGATGGCCGGGCCGATGACCATGCGACAGCTCGCCGAGCGCATGAGCTGCGAACCCTCCAACGCCACCTTCGTCATCGACAAGCTGGAGAAACAGGGCCTGGTCGAGCGCCACGCGCACCCCACCGACCGCCGCGCCAAGCACCTCGTCCTCACCGCGACGGGCAGCGCCGCCCGCGAACGGCTCCTCGAACTCCTCGTCCAGGACTCACCGCTGGCCGGTCTCAGCCCCGAGCAGCAGCGCACCCTTCGGAGCCTGCTGGAGCAGGCGATCACACGTTCCTAGGGAGTGTCTTCAAAGTAGCGTCGTTCGCCCGGAGGGCGGGCCGGGCGGGGTCTGGTGCGTGCAATCGCAAGGCGGAGGAGGGAGTCCATGCGGAGCATCGGCGACCGACGACAACATCGCGAGTGTGCGTGCCAGGGCACGGCCGGCAGACGGGACTTTGAAGACACGACCTAGCCGGGCCGGGCGGTCATCGGCCGGCCGGGGGCGGTCAGTACTGCGTGGAGATGCAGAAGGGGTGGCCGGCGGGGTCCAACAGGACCCTCCGCTGATCGGGGTGGGGCTGGAAGGAGGGTTCCACGGCGCCCAGGGCCAGCATCCGTGCCTGGGCGGCGTCCAGATCGTCGACGCCCAACTCGATATGGGCCTGCTTGCCCTGGGACGGATCCGGCCAGGTCGGACGCCGGTAGTCGGCCACCCGGATAAAGCCCAGCCCGGCTGAGCCCTCCCGGCCGAGCAGGACGAAGTCCGCACTGGAAAGGACGACGGGCAGGCCGAGCGCGTCACCGTAGAAGCGGGCCAGCTCGGCGGGGTCCGGGCAGTCGAAATCGACGGAGAGCAAGCGGATCTCGGGTCCGGATGTGGATTCGGTACTCATGGGAGGACGCTATGACGGGACCAGGACAGTTCCGGTCCTGGTCGTCGCGGAGTCCTGGTCGTCGGGCGCGGTCCTGGTCGTCGCGGAGTCCTGGTCACTGGACGGTCCTGGTCACCGGACGGTCCTGGTCACCGGACGGTCCTGGTCGTCGGGGACACTTCGGGGTGTGATCAGCACCTCCGCCCGGCTGCTGCGACTGGTCTCGCTGCTGTCCACTCGCCCGACCTGGACCTGCCGTGAGCTGGCCGAACGGATGGAGGTCACCGACCGCACGGTCCGGCGGGACATCGCCCGGCTGCGGGAACTCGGCTACGGCGTCGACTCCGACCCCGGGCCCTGGGGCGGCTACCGCCTCGGCGGTGGCACCCGGGTACCACCGCTGATCCTCGACGACGAGGAGGCACTCGCCGTGGCCGTCGCCCTGCGGGAGGCCGCGCTCAGCGGCGTCCTGGGCAGCGACCAGGCCGCGCTGTCGGCGCTGTTGAAACTGCGGCAGGTCCTACCGCCCCGGATCGCGGACCGGCTGGGCGAGATGGATGCGACCTTCGTCCACACGCCCAGGCCCGAGGAACGCCAGATCCCGCCCGGCGTGCTGCTGGAACTGGCCGCCGTCTGCCGCCGTGGCGAGCGCGCCCGTCTCTCGTACCGCGACCACGCGGGGAAGGAGACGGTGCGGGACATCGACCCGTACCGCCTCGTACACACCGGCCGTCGCTGGTACTTCGTCGCCCGGGACGTGGCCCGGGACGACTGGCGGACGTTCCGGGCCGACCGGGTGGTCCGCGTACAGCCGACCGGACAGACCTGCGAATTCGTGGACCCACCCGACCCGGCGCTTCTCGTCTCCCGGTCCATCGCGGGCGTCGTGTATCCGCTCTATGTGAAGGTCCGGCTGCCGCACCCCATGGACCGGGCGCTCCGGCTCGTCCCGCCGACGATCGGCACCCATCACCCGGACGGTCCCGATGCCACCGTCGTCG
The DNA here is from genome assembly GCF_040299965.1 of Streptomyces sp. NPDC000594. Taxonomy (NCBI): domain Bacteria; kingdom Bacillati; phylum Actinomycetota; class Actinomycetes; order Kitasatosporales; family Streptomycetaceae; genus Streptomyces; species Streptomyces sp. NPDC000594. The sequence goes on from NZ_JBEPCY010000019.1 coordinate 72,913, forward strand.
AGATCGGCGGCAATGACGTCGACCAGCTGACCACCTACCTTCTCGGCCTGGGCACCGCGCTACGGGTCCTGTCACCGGACCGGGTACGAGAGGAGCTGCTGCGCCGTACCCGCGAGCTGTTCGAGGAGAACGGGAACAGTGAGAACAACGAGGACAACGGGGGCGGACGGGGGCGGTAGCGGGCGGGTCCGTGCTCAGAGGGTGGCAAGCTGCTCGGCCAGGTCGTCCAGGCCGAGCGAGCCCTGGGCGAGGGCCTTCATGTGCCAGGTCCTGAGGTCGAACGCGGCGCCCCGGCGGCGGCGGGCGGCTTCCCGGCCCTGGAGCCAGACGCGTTCGCCGAGCTTGTAGCCGATGGCCTGGCCGGGCCAGCCGAGATAGCGGACGATCTCGCTGTCGCGCAGTGCGGGCGGGGCGCCGGTATAGGTGGCCAGGAACTCCGTGGCCAGCTCGGGGGTCCAGCGCTCACCGGGGTGGAAGCCCGCGTCGGCGGGGATGGCCAGGCCCAGATGCATACCGGTGTCGATGATCACCCGGACGGTGCGCAGCATCCCCACATCGAGGAAGCCGAGGCGGTGGGCGGGGTCGGTGAGGAAACCCAGGTCGTCCATGAGGCGTTCGGCGTACAGGGCCCAGCCCTCGATGTTGGCGCCGACCGTGCCGAGGGTGGTCTGGTAGCGGCTGAGCCGGTCGGCGAGGGCGACCCACTGGGCGAGTTGGAGATGGTGGCCGGGGACGCCCTCGTGGTACCAGGTGGAGACCAGCTGCCAGGTCGGGAAGGCGGTCCGGCCGAGGGTGGGCAGATAGGTGCGCCCGGGGCGGCTGAAGTCCAGGTCGGGGCCGTCGTAGTACGGTGCGGCGGCGGTGCCGGGCGGCGCGATCCGGGACTCCACGCGGCGCAGTGGTCCGGAGATGTCGAAGTGGGTGCCGTCGAGGGCGATGATCGCCCGGTCCATGAGCTGCTGGAGCCAGTCGCGGATCGCCTCCTCGCCCTCGATCGTGTGGCCGTTGCGCGCCAGGTGGTGCATGGCTCCCTGGACACCCGCGCCGGGCCGTACCCGTTCGGCCTCGGTCCGCATCTCGGCGGCCGTACGGTGGAACTCGCTCCAGGCCCAGCCGTACGCCTCGGCCAGGTCGGGGTCGGCGCCCGTGCTGTGGCGGACGGCGATCCGGTAGCGCTCCCGGCCGACCGCGTCCGGGGTGCCGACGGTGGCCGGGGTGTAGGTGTCACGGAGCCAGTCGCGGAATCCGGCGACGGCGGTGGTGGCCTGGCGGGCGGCGGTGTCCAGTTCGCCTCGGAGCCGCTCGGGGCCGGGGGCGGTGAAGTCGGCGAACCATCCCGCGCCGCCGGTGTCCTCGCCGGTCCAGGCGGTGAGCTGTCCGGTGACGGCGACCGCCTGGCGGGGCGCGGCGAGGAGGCCCCGGGAGATGCCCTCGGTGAGGGTGGCGCGGTAGCCGTCGAGTGCGGCGGGGAGGTTGCGCAGCCGTCCGGCCACCGCCGCCCAGTCGTCGTCGGTGGCGGTCGGCATGAGGGTGAAGATGTCCCGTACGTGGTGGACATGTGCGCCGATGTTACGGAGCCGGCGGAAGTTCTCGCCGGTGTCGTGGAGGGCCAGTTCGGCGGTGAGACGGTCGCGGAGGAGGCTGGCGCAGTTCCGGTCGGCGGGGTCCTCGGGGGTGCCATGGGCCTCGGCGGCGTCGAGCGCGGTGAGGGTGTGCCGGGCGATGTCGGCGAGTGCCTCGAAGCCTTCCGGGGAGAGGTCCGGCTGCCGGTCGTCGCCCGGGTGGAGGCCGAGCCTGGCGGCCTTCAGCGGGTCGTGGGCGGCGACGTGGTCGAGGTGCCGGTCGGCGACGGTACGTGCGGTGATCGTTTCATCGGCCATGTCGCCATCGTGGCGCATGCGCGGGGCGGTGCGGGGCGGCTCTGACACCAACAGGGCCGGGACGGCGGCCCTGTTGGTGTCAGGGGGCGGGGTCGGCCCGGCGGAGGTCGCGGAAGACGGCCGGGGTCGTCCACCCGCGCACGGTGGCCCGGACCGCCGGGGGGAACGCGGCCTCGGCCGTGGCGGAGTCGAGGGCTCCGGCCAGTTCGAGGGTCACGAGCCCGTGCAGGGTCCCCCAGATCGACAGGGCGATCGACCTCGTGTCACCGGTGAGGACGGACGCCGCCAGGGCACGGTCGATCGCTGTGAGGAGCGGGCGGATCGGGTCACCGGCGCCGACCGGGCCCGACGGGTCGAAGGACCGCACACCGCCGAAGAGCACGGTGTACAGATGGCTGTTCCCGCGCCCCCAGCGGCGGTAGGCGACGGCCAGCGCGTGGAGGTCGGCGAGGGGGTCGGCGGAGGCGCGTACCGCCGACAGCTCCTGGAACAGGCCGGCGACGGCTCGGTCGCGCACCGCGCCGATCAGCCCGTCCTTGCCGCCGAAGAGGGAGTACACCGCCGTGGTCGACGCCTCGGCGGCGGCGGCCACGGCGCGGACCGTGACCGATTCCCGTGGCCGGGTGGCGAGCAGCTCGGTCGCGCACACCACCAGCCGTTCCTTGACGGTCTCGTCGTTCGTTCTCGGCCTACCCACGAACCGCAGCCTACCCGCTCTGATAACGTCGTTTTGAAACAGCGTTCAGGAACAGTGTTCGGAAACAGTGCCCAGGAACCACCGGAGGTCCGCCTTGCCCATGTCCGACCCGTCTACGTCCGCCCCGTCCGCCCTGTCCGCCCCGCCGGTGCCTCCCGCGCCCGAGCCCGCGCCCGCCCCGCGTCCCGTCCGCCTCGCCGGACGCTTACTGCTGGCCCTCGCCGTCGTCACGACACTCGTCGTCCTCTTTCTCGCGCTGATCGCCCTCACGGACGGGGCGGGTTCGGGGCTCGCCGCATGGCTGACGACCCTGGGAGCGGGGACGGCCCTCGCCCTGTGGCGGGGGCGGCGGCGCACCTGGCCGGCGCGGCTCGTACCGTTCCTGCCGGTGGTGGTCGCGGCGGCGGTGACGGTCTCGGTCTGCGTCCCGACCGTGCCGACGGCCCGCGCGTACCCGGCCGATCTGCCGTTCGTCACCGCACAGCACTGGAAGCTCGCCACCGGCAGCCGGGTGGCGGTGTACCACTACCCGCCTGCGGACACCGGCACCCGGCATCCCGTCCCGTTCGTGTACCTCAGCGGCGGACCGGTCCGTGGCATCTCGGTGCTGGAACACCGCTTCCTCCGACTCCTGGCGCGCCAGGGCTATGACGTCCACGCCTATGAGCAGGCCGGTGGCGGACGGAGCGATCTGCTCCCCATGGGGCAGTACACGATCTCCCGGTCCGTCCGCGACCTCGCCGCCTTCGTGGACCGCCTGGACCGGGGCAAGGTCGACGTCCTCGGCTTCTCGGCGGGCGGGGTGGTGCTCACCCGGGCCCTGGCCGACCCGGGCGTCGCCGCGCGCCTGAACCGGGCGATCATCGCCGACCCCGGCCCCATGGACGGGCCCACCGCCCGCACAGCCGGACACCGGGGGCGGAAATCCGCGCGCGGCCTCGCGCCCGCCCCGTCCGGGCCGCGCTCGACCCATGTTCCCCGCTACGCCGTGGCCTTCGGCTTCATGCGACTCGGCCTCCTCACCCCCGAAACCGGGCTGATCGGACAGGCCGAGGGCATCAACGCCCTCACCCCCGCAGACCTCGGCGGCGACACCGCGTCCGCGTACTGCGCACGCGACGCGCACCGCATCCCGACCGAGGACATCGCCCAGGGCTTCTCGTTCAGCGCCGCCGCCAGCCTCCGCATTCAGCAGACGATCAAGGACTCACCCTCCATCGCCCCGCAGCTCAGGCGCTCCCGGGTCCCGGCGATGCTGATGATCGCCGAGTGCTCCTCCCAGGTACGTCAGTGGGCGACCGCCGTGCTGGCCCACAACCCCGCGATCCGGCGTACGCAGTACCTGCCCGGGGTCGGACACCACATGTGGAACGGTCTGGACGACGCGAACGACCGCGCCGCCGCCGTCATCACCGCGTTCCTCCAGGACAGGCCAGCGCCCCTGCCGAACTATCCGACCCGCGAAGGGATCCCCGCGTTTCTGCGCGATCACCGATGACGCCGGTACGGGTACGGGGGCCGGTACGGGTACGCATGCGGGTGCGGGGCCCGGGGCCCGGGTCAGTCGGTCGACGGGTCAGCGGGTGTCTCTCCCGGCTGCCCCCGCCATCGGGCGAGGTGGCCGCGTACGGCGAGGGTGTCGGGGTGGTCCGGGCCGAGGACGCGCTCGAAGTCGGCCATGACCTGCTCCATCGCGCCGACAGGATCACCGGCCTCCCGCCGCGACCAGCGCGGTCATCGCCTCCGGCACCATCCTGGCCCCTTTCCTCCGGGAGATCGGATCCGGTGGGGAACGCGCGGCACGGGTGCCGTCGCGCTGTCACTCCATCAGATGGGTGACGCCGTTGTCCCCGGTTCGCCGGGAGAGCCCTCGAAGGGGGTACGGGGTCCCGCGATGGCCCCACCGTCGGTCCGGGGGGCCGGGGGGAGCGGTCCGGGGGCGTTCTCAGGCGGTGGGCTTCTCCCAGACCGAGACATGCCGGCCGCTCTCGCTGGTGAACGGCTCCCGGTTCCATCCCTCCCACCGGTGGCTCGGCCGCAGCCCGGCGAGACGGGCCATCAGGTCCAGCTCCGCAGGCCAGACATAGCGGAACGGGATGGACCGGTGCTCGGCGCGCCCGTCGGTGATGGTGACGTAGTTCGAGCTCATCGCCTGGGTGGCGACGTCATAGGTGTCGAAGGCCCACTGGGTCGGGGTGATCCGGAACGGTACGGCGGTCTGGCCGGGCGGGAGCCGGCGCAGGTCGGGGACGCCCACCTCGATGACGAAGGAGCCGCCGGGGGCCAGGTGCGCGGCGGCGTTGCGGAAGCAGGCCACCTGGGCGTCCTGGGTCGTCAGGTTGTTGATGGTGTTGAAGACGAGATAGGCGACCTGGAAGGTGCCCTCCACCCGGGTGGTCGCGAAGTCGCCGATCGTCACGCCGATGGTGTCGCCGCCGGGCTTGGCGCGGAGCCGTGCGGCCATGGCCCGGGAGAGGTCGATGCCATGGACCGGGGTCCCCCGGCGGGCCAGTGGCAGCGCGATCCGGCCGGTGCCGATGCCGAATTCGAGGGCCCGTCCGTCGCCGGCCAGCCCGGACAGCACATCGACGGCCGGGTCCACCGCCTCCGGCCGGAACATGTCCGCTTCGGACTCGTCGTAGGTGGCGGCGGTGGCCTCGCCGAAGTAGCCGTCCTGATCGGTCATGCCGGGGACCGTACGCGGCGGGGCCGGGCCGGCGCCCGTGATTTTCGGGGTGCCGGCCCGGCGGAGCGACCGGATCCGGCCACCCGATCACAGTGGACCCGGTGGCCGGCCCGGCGGGGTACGGGTCAGGCGGATCAGTCGGTGAAGTTCGTGCCGTAGGTCGGGTAACCGTCGGTGGAGATGCCGACCGCGGTCGGGGAGATCGTGCGCGCGCCGGTGGTGGTGATCTTCTTGCCGTCGGAACGGAGCAGGGTGACCGCGCCGTTGAAGTCGTCCTCGCCGTGGCCGCCGATGGTCAGATCGCCCTTTCCGTCGCGGTCCAGGTCGGAGAGGCTGACATCGGTGCCGAAGTAGTCCTTCGTCTCGGGCGTGCCGGGCACACCGGCGGTGTCCTGGCTGAAGGACTGCGCACCGGCGGTGGAGAGGCCGTTCGCGGTGCCGTACAGGACGGTGACGGAGCCCGCGTACGCGGTCTTGCCGACCTTCTCGCCGTACGCGCCGATCGCCAGGTCGAGGTGGCCGTCGCCGTTGATGTCGCCGAGGCTCAGCTCGCCGCCGAAGTAGTCGTCCTTCTCGGAGGAGCCCGGGACTCCGGGGGTGTCCTGGGTGAAGGAGTCGGAGACACCTCGGACGGGGCCGCTCGCGCTGCCGTTGACCACGAGGACCTTGCCGCCCTTGGCGGCGGGCTGCCCGGCGGCGTCGGAGTGCTTGCTGCGGTCCCACTCCAGGCCGATGACGATGTCGTCGTACTTGTCGCCGTTGAGCTTGCCGACGGCGGTGATGGTGCCCGCGGGCAGCACCCCGGCACCGGCACCGCTCAGATTGCCGCTGCGGGTGCCGCGCACCCAGTAGTTGGCGTTGAAGTCGGTGGCGGTGCTGAAGGCGTTGACGATCAGGTCGGCGATGCCGTCGCCGTTCACATCGCCGGAGGTGAGGTAGCGGGCGCCGTTGAACTTGCCGGTGTACACCGGCAGGCTGATGCCGTCGTGGCCGCCGTTCCCGCCCGCCTTGGTGAAGCCGCCGCGGAAGCGGTCGACGGTGGCGCCGTCGGAGCCGAGGGCGATGTCGATCTTGCCATCGCCGTCAAAGTCGGCCGTCTCGATGGACTTGCCGAAGTTGTCGTGCTTGCCGGGCGCGGGGTCCTTGATGTCCGTACCCCCGTTGAGGCCCTTGGCGGAGCCCCACAGGATGACGGCGGATCCGCCGTCCTTGTCGCTGCCGACGTCCTCGCCATAGGCGCTCACGGCGAGGTCGGCGTAGCCGTCCTGGTTGAAGTCGCCGAAGCCGCTGGCGCCGCCGAACCAGTCGTCGGTCTCGGCACTTCCGGGGACCCCGGGGGAGTTCTGGCTGATCAGAGCGCGCTTGGTGGCGTTGATGCCCTGGGCGGAGCCGTAGTGGACGACGATCTGCCCGGCTCCCCTCTTCCCGGCGACGGTGGCGCCGGACGCGGAGACGGCGATGTCGACGTAGCCGTCGCCGTTGAAGTCGGCGTGCAGACCGGAGCCTGCCGCCGAGGCGGGGCTCGCGGAGATCGTCACCATGCCGCCGGTCAGCGCGACTGCGGCGGCGGTGGCCAGGGCCGTACGGAACTTCTTCTGCATGCGGACTTCTCCTGCGGCATGCGGAGGCCGAGCCCGGCCTCCTCAGTCAATGGGGTGCGTTCCGCCCTGTTCACCCGGAATTGCTCGCGGGTCGTCCGTGCGGTTGGCGAAAAGAAGACCATCCGTGGGGTGTGAGGGTTGTACGGGGAATGGGGAAATCTTTCGTCGGCGGCCGGGACCCGATTCCCGCCGGGCCCGATTCCCACCGGGCGCGGTGGGTACGCCGGTTGCGGTAGGTACGCCGGGTGCGCCAGCACGTCGAGCCGCCGGTACGTCGGGTACGCCGGGTACGCCGGGTACGCCGCGCTCAGGGTGCGGCCAGCAGGGTGCGGATGAGGCGGTCGGCCCGGGGGCGGGGGGACTGGGGGTCGAGCCCGCCGGTCATCAGCAGATGGTGGAGGGTGCCGACGAGGGCGAGGGCGACGGTGTCGGGGTCCAGGGACTCCGGAACACGGCCCCGCTCCTGTTCGGCGCGGAGATAGCCCTCGATGGAGCCCTGGATCACGCCGAAGCCGGGGGCGCCGGACTGCCAGGCGTCGCGGACATGGCGGGCGGCGCCGGGGCGGGTGAGGGAAAGGCCGACGACGCCGGGGTCGAGGGCGAGGACGGCGGCGGCCACGGCGCCGAGGTTCTCCGCGACCGTGCCGGTGCCCGCGCGGGCGGGGAGGTCGGCGGCGACGGCGGCACCGCGGGAGAAGCGGTCGAGGACGAGTTCGGCGACAAACTCGTCCAGACCCGCGAAGTGGGTGTGCAGCACGCCCTTGGCGCAGCCCGCCTCGGTGGTGACGGCCCGGCTGGTGAGGGCGGCGGAGCCCTCGCGGGCGACGATCCGCTCGGCCGCGTCGAAAAGGCGTTCTCGCAGGTCGGGGATGGCGACTCCACGCGGTGACATCGGTCCTCCGGGGGCTGGGGATTGCAAGTATGGGCAAGCGCCCATACTGTTTGGGCACTCGCCCATTCTAGGGCTCTCCCCGTCTCTGCCGGAGGTCTTTCATGTCCGAGAACCAGCACACACCGACCGGGATCCCCAATGCCTCCCAGGCCGAGGCGTGGAACGGCTACGAAGGGGCCCACTGGGCCGCCCAGCAGGACCGCTGGTCGGCGGTGAACAGTGGCTTCGACCGGCCGTTGCTGGACGCCGCCGCCATCGTGGACGGCGAGCGCGTCCTCGACATCGGCTGCGGCGGCGGGGGCACCACCCGACTCGCCGCCCGTGCGGCGGGCCGGGGGCACGCACTGGGGCTGGATCTCTCCGGCCCGGTACTGGAGCGGGCCCGCGCCCTGAGCACCGGGGAGGAGGGCGGGAATGTCTCCTTCGTCCAGGGCGACGCCCAGGTGCACCCCTTCCCGCCCGGCTCCTTCGACATCGCCATCAGCCGCTTCGGCGTGATGTTCTTCGAGGACCCCGTCGCCGCGTTCACCAACATCGCGGGGGCGCTGCGGCCCGGCGGGCGGGTCGCGCTGCTCTGTGCCGCCGAGCCGGAGGGGAACGAGTGGCTGACCGCCTTCGGTTCACTCGGCGATCTGCTGCCGCTCCAGGGGTTCGGCGCTCCCGGCGGGCCGGGGATGTTCTCGCTGGCCGACGCGGGGACGGCGACCTCGCTGCTCACCTCGGCCGGGTTCCTGGACGTACGGGCGAGGCATCTGAGGGCACCCGGGATCTGGGGCCGGGACGCGGCGGACGCGGCCCGCTTCCTGCTGGACTCGGGGCCCGGCCGCCATCTCCTCTCCCAGGCCGGCCCCGGCACACGGGAGACGGCCCTGGAACGGCTGACCACGCGGCTGCGGCCGTACGAGAGCGCCGACGGGCTGCGGTTGCACGGCACCGGATGGCTGCTCACCGCCACCACGGCCGGGGCCGCGACCGCCTGACCCCCCGTCCGGCCCCGACCCGGCACCGCCGGAGGGAGCCATGAGCGACGGTACGGGGAAGGCGACCGTCGTCAGGCCGGGGCTCCATAGCGCGTGGCGAGCGCGGCGGCGCGGTCGTGGAGGGAGTCGCGCAGCCATCGCGGGGACAGGGCCTCCGCGTCCGTGGCGAGGTTCCACAGGGCCCAGGCCGCGTGGCGGGCGTCCTGGAAGGTGACCTCAAGACGGAGCCGGCCGTCCGTGTCGGCCTCCTCGGCGAGGACGGCCAGCGCGGTGCCCACCAGCTCCTCCCGGCGGGCCGGGTCCATCCGGACCACCACGGTGACCTGGTCGCCGCCGGTCCGGAACCGTCTGCCGCGCTCCTGCCAGGCGCGGCCCAGATCGACCCGCTCGGATCGCTGGGCGGGTTCGGCGAGTTCCTCGGCGGCGAGGATGCGGGAGAGACGGTAGGTACGGTCCGCACCGGACCTCGTGGCCAGCAGATAGCTCTGGTCGCGCACGGTGACCAGGCCGATCGGGTCGACCGTGCGCCACCGCGGGGTCCGTTCCACGGCCGCGTAGTGGATGCGCAGCTTGCGCCCGGCGAACACCGCGCGCCGGACCTCGGCCACGACGGTGTCCGGCACCTCATCGGCGGTCGGCCGGCGCGAGAGGAGGTCGCTCTCCGGGTCGATGAGCAGCCGCTGGGCCGCTCCGGCGGCGGTGGTCCGATAGCTCTCGGGGAGTGCGTCGACCACCTTGCGCATGGCCGAGGCGAGTGCCGGGCCGAGGCCGAAGGTCTGTGCGCCGCGCCGTGATCCGGCGATCAGCAGGGCGAGTGCCTCGTCATGGCTGAGTCCGGTCAACTCGGTCCGGAAGCCGGGCAGCAGGGCGAACCCGCCGTGTCGGCCGCGTTCGGCGTAGACCGGGACACCGGCGGCGGACAGCGCCTCGATGTCGCGGAGGACGGTGCGGGTGGAGACCTCCAGCTCGCGGGCGAGCGCGGTGGCGGAGAGCCGACCGTGCTGTCTCAGCAGCAGTACCAGCGATACCAATCGGTCGGCGCGCATACGGGAACAGTACCGAGACAAGTACCGGGATACATGACACAGGGTGTCGCGTATTCCTTGGGAGGCTTCAGCACGCAGCACAGAAGAGCACCGGTACATCGCACATCGCACATGAGAGGTGACCCCTGTGGCACACACCCTGGTCAACCCGGACGGTCTGCACGACCCGGTCCCGTTCGGCTACAGCCACACCGCTGTCGTCCCCGCGGGGGCGGAACTGGTGCTGGTGGCGGGGCAGTACGGATCGGGCCCGGACGGCGCGGTCGTGTCGGCCGACTTCGCCGAGCAGGTGAAGCGTACGTTCCACAACATCGGCGTCGCCCTGGCCGCCCATGGGCTCGACCTCGGCCATGTCGTCCAGCTCAGGACGTATGTGGTGAACCATGACATCACCAAACTGGGGCCCATCGCCGGGGCGGTGGGGGAGATCTGGGGGACGGAGCCGCCCGCGCAGACACTCATCGGGGTCGCGAGCCTGGCCGCGCCCGATGTGCTGTTCGAGGTGGAGGCCGTCGCCGCCCGGCCCTGAACCGCCACCGCCGCCGCCCGCCACCGGCTCAGGGGCCCGGGGGCCCGGGGGCCGCGAAGCCCCCGGGCGTCCGGGCGTCCGGTGACTACGCGGTGCGGCCCGCCGCCGAGGCCATACCGAGCCAGGTGTGCGGATTCCCCTCCCAGCACCAGCCGAGCTTGGGTGAGCGGCGGCTGATCCAGAGCGCGGGGACCCGGCGGTCGCCGCAGCGGGAACCGCCGAGGGAGAAGCACTTGTTCTTCACCAGGATCTCCGGGAACTGGGTGATCAGTGCCACGCCCTCCTCGATGGTGAGCAGGGTGCGCCCCCGGTCGGCGATGGTCCCCATCGCCTCGGACGGGACGGCGCCGCAGAACTCCTCGCCGCGCTCGACACCGAGGAGCAGATGGGCGCGGTGGCCGGGGAGCGCCGCCTCCGGCGTGGCCACGAAGCGCTCCAGGGAGCCGGGCTCGAAGGAGTGGTCCACAAAGCCGGGCAGGGACTTGCCCTGAAGGGTGGCCAGCTCCATGGTCCGCTCGATCGGCGCGGTATCGCGCGCGATCACGAGCAGAAAGGGAACCCGGCCGCTCTCGGCGACCTCCACCGCGCCCGGCCCCGCGCCCTGGGCGACGGCGGCCTCGCGCAGCGGGGCGAGCAATCCCTCGAACTCCTCCGGGGCGAGGCCGGCGAGCGCCGGATACCCGAGCCCGGTCAGGGTGCGGACCTGGCGGTCGAACTCCGCACCCGCGTCGGGGGTGTGCTGCTGGGTCATGGATTCCTTTCGGCAGGGGGCACATGCTGTGATCACGATCGGACCCGTGATCTTACTACGAGGGTAATTATACCCAGGGTTCATTCATTCAACCACATCAATTTTACTACGGGTGTAAGATTGGCCCATGGATGTCGACAGCCAGGCAGAGCAGTACGAGGCGGGGCGGTACGAGGCAGAGCAGTACGAGGCGGGGCGGTACGAGGCAGAGCAGTACGAGACGGGGCCGCATGCCACGGAGCCGCGCGCAACGGGACTGCGGGAGTCCAAGAAGCGGGAGACCCGGCAGCTGATCTCCGATCACGCCACCCGGCTCTTCCTCCTCCAGGGGTTCGAGGAGACGACGGTCGCCGAGATCGCCATCGCCGCACGGGTCGCCAAGAAGACGGTCACCAACTACTTCCCGCGCAAGGAGGATCTCGCCCTCGACCACCATGAGCTGTTCACCGGGGGGCTGGCCGCCGCCGTCACCGGGCGCGCCGCCGGGGAGACCCCGCTCTCCGCGCTGACCGGCGCGATCCGTACCGCCCTCGCCGAGCACCAGCCGATCGTGGGCTTCACCGGTCCGGAGTTCGCCCGGATGGTCGCCGACAGCCCCACCCTGGGCGCCCGCCTGCGCGAGCTGCACGAGCTGCGGGAGGAGCGGCTGGCCCGGGCGCTGGCCGCGGAGGAGCACCACTCCCCCGGCGCGCCCCGGGCCGCCGCCGCGCTGCTGGCCGCCGCCGACCGGCTGCTCTTCCGGCGCACCCAGGAACTCACCCTGGCCGGGCTCTCCGACGACGCGATCGAGGTCGAGCTGCGCCCGGTGGCCGACCATGTGCTGACACTGCTCACCGCCGCGCTGGGCACCGAGCCCGGGGTGGGCACCGGACCGGGGACGGTCACCGGGCCGGGGGCGGTCACCGGGCCCGGGGTAGGTGCGCCGCCGGCCTGATATCGACGCGGCAGCGGCGGCACACCCCGTACACCAGATCGGAGAGTGTTCAGAGGTGTCAGACGCCGAGCTGCGGCAGGGACTTGAGCACCTCCTGGGCCACCTGGAGGAAGACATCGTTCGCCTGCGCGGTCGACACACTGACCCGGACGCCCTCGCCGCTGAACGGGCGGACGAGGATGCCCTCGCGCTCGCACGCCTCGGCGAAGGCGTCGGTGTGCTCACCGGTCGGCAGCCAGAAGAAGTTGGCCTGGGACGGCGGCACCGGCCAGCCCTGGTGGAGGAGGGCGGTGTAGACCCGGGAGCGCTCGTCCACCAGCGCGCCGACCCGTTCGCGCATCTCCTCCGTACGGCGCAGCGAGGCGATGGCCGCGTCCTGGGCGAAGCGGGTGACGCCGAAGGGCAGGGCGTTGGCGCGCAGGGCGGCGGCGACCGGCGGATGGGCGACGGCGTAGCCGACGCGTACCCCGGCGAGGCCGTACGCCTTGGAGAAGGTGCGCAGGACGCAGACATTGGGCCGGTCGCGGTAGAGGTCGAGCCCGTCGGGGACCTCCTCGTCACGGACGAACTCGTGGTACGCCTCGTCCAGGACGATCAGCGCCTCCGGCGGGCAGCGGTCGATGAAGCGCTCCAGCTCGGCACGGCGGACCACGGTGCCGGTGGGGTTGTTGGGGTTGCAGACGAAGATCACCCGGGTGCGGTCGGTGACCGCGTCCAGCATGGCCGTCAGATCGTGCACGGCCCCGCAGGTGAGGGGCACGGGTACGGAGGTGCTGCCCACCATCTCCGCGAGCTGCGGATACGCCTCGAAGGAGCGCCAGGCGAACAGCGTCTCCGTCCCCGGCCCGGCCAGCGCCTGGAGCAGCTGGTGGGTGACGCCGACGGAGCCGATGCCGGTGGCGATGTGGTCCGCCGGTACGCCGAGGAACGCCGCGAGGTCCTCGGTGAGATGGCGGCAGGCGGGGTCGGGGTAGCGGTTGAGGGTCGCGGCGGCGGCGGTCGCGCTGTCGAGCACACCGGGCAGGGGCGGGAAGGGGTTCTCGTTGGCGGACATCTTTCTGTCCCAGGACTGGACGGTCCGGGAGATACGCCGGGTGCCGGGAGCGTGCTGGGTCATGCGCGACTCATCTCCTGTATTCGGCCGGCGGCGGGGCGCCGGATCTACTGGCTCGTACTGCCGGTGGCGAGGACGGCGCCGGCGAGGGCGAGGAAGACGCCGCCTCCCACATAGCGCTGGGCGTGCAGGAAGCCCTTGCTCTGCTGGGCACGGCCCCGGACGAGCATGCTCAGCAGGCCCCAGCAGCCGTTGGTGAGCATGCCGACGATGACGAAGACAAGTCCGAGGACGAGGGTCTGCGACCAGACGGGGCCGCGGTCGCTGTGGATGAAGGCGGGGAAGAAGGCGAGGAAGAAGAGGGTGCTCTTGGGGTTGAGGGCGTTGACCACCAGCCCGTCGAGGAGGATGCGGCCCCCGGCGGCGGGTTCGGCGGGACCCGCCTCGGGGTCGATGGGGGTCACCGGGGTGCGCAGCCGGCGGATACCCAGATAGAGGAGGTAGGCGGCGCCGATGTACTTGACCACGTTGAAGGCGGTCTCGGAGGAGGCGACGAGGGCGGAGAGGCCCACGGCGGCGGCGAGCACCTGGACGAGGTCGCCCAGGGCGAGGCCGACGGTCGACAGCAGCCCGGCCCGGGAGCCCTGGTCGAGGGTGCGGCCGGTGACATAGAGCACCGACGGGCCGGGGACGATCAGCAGGGCGAGGGAGGCGGTGAGAAACCACCAGAGCGTGGCTGCCTGAGGCATCGTGTGGGTCTACCTTCCGTGGGGATGCGCGTGTGGTGTCCGCTCGACGGGACCCTCCCACGTCCAGCTGCGGAGCGCGCTCACCGGCCGGGTGGTGACCAGGGCGGCACAGGTTCCGGGCCGGATGTGAAGATCCCAGAGAAGCCTGGCATCACCCAGCCGGAGTGTTCGCGGAATGGGACAGTCCGCCGCCTTGGCGAAGGCTTCGCGGCGGGTCCAGCCGGTGAAGAAGACACGGCGGCCCGCCGGATCGGGGAGGGCGGCGGCGAGTTCGGCCTCGGCGGGGCCCAGGAAGCGGCGGGCCATGGTCCGGTGGTCCAGGGCCGGGTCGATCTCCTCGATGTCGACGCCGACGCGGGTGCGGTGGGCCACGGCGATCAGGGCGGTGGCGCCGGAGTGGGAGAGGCTGAAGTCCAGACCCTCCAGATCCTCCAGACCCTCTGCCCCCGTCAGACCCTCCGACCTCTCCAGACCTGCCGAACTTTCCAGACCCTCCAGGCCCTCCGGCCCCTCCGGATCCTTGAGCCTTTCGGCACCCCCGAGGCGGCCCACCGGTGTCGCCAGCCGGGGGCGGCCCCGGGGGCTGGTCAGAAAGCGCAGCCGCTCCGGCGCGGTCCCGGTGTAGCGGGCGAGCACCGAGCGCAGCGCGCCCCGGGCGGCGGTGAACCGGTCCCGCTGGAGCGGCAGCACACAGCGGCGGGCCCGTTCGCGCTCGTCGGGGCCGAGCAGTTCGCGCAGGGCGCGCAGCCCCTCGGCGGGAAGGTCGAGGTCGACGCTCCACACATGGGCCTCGTCGCTCCCGGGGAGGGGCACGCGCGCCCCACCGCGCCCCGGCCCCGGGAGCAGGGCCGGGGTGCCGGAGGGCGCGCGGAGGTCCCGGGTGCGGTTCATACCGCTGCGCGGCCGGGGGTACGGTCCAGGATGCCGCCGATCGCGCCCAGCAGCGTGGACCGGGCCGAGTGCAGGAAGAAGTGGCCGCCCTCCAGGGTCCGCGCGGTGAACGGCCCGGTGGTCTGCTCGCCCCAGGCGGCGACCCCCTTCTCGTCCGCGTGCTCGTCCGTACGCCCGCCGAAGGCCGAGACGGGGCAGTCCAGCGGGGGCTCCGGCGCGTACCGATAGGTGTCGTTGAGCCGGAAGTCCGCCCGCAGTCCGGGCCTGACCAGGCGCATCACCCGGGGGTCCGAGAGCAGTTCCTCGGGGGTGCCGCCCATCGCCCGCAGCGCCCCGGTGAACTCCTCGTCGGGCAGATCGTGGATATGCGGGCGCTCATGGGGCAGGTGGGGCGCCCGCCGCCCGGAGACGATCAGATGTTCGGGGCCGGGGCCCCCGGTCGCGCGCATCCGCCGGGCGAGCCCGAAGGAGATGAGCGCGCCCATGCTGTGCCCGAAGAGGACATAGGGCTCGGCGCAGTACTCCGCGAGGGCGTCGCCGAGGTCGGGGACGAGATCGGCGAGATCGTCGTACGGCCGTTGCAGGATCCGGGACTCCCGTCCGGGGAGCCGGACGGCGGCGACCTCCACATCGGCGGGGAGGGCGTCGGCCCAGTCGGTGAAGACCGCGCTGCCGCCCCCGGCGTAGGCGACGCATATCAGCCGGAGTCTGGCCTCCGGCCGGGGCCGGGGGCGGACCAGCCACCCCCCGTTCACGGGCGGGCTCACCGGGTGCCGTCCCGGGCGGGCAGCTCGACGGTGAGATAGCCGGGGAACGGGGGGACATCGGCGAGGTCGGCCGCCAGCCGGACCAGCTCGCCCTCGCGGCCGATCTCACGGAAGCCGGAGAACTTGTAGGTCACGAACATCATGCGGTTGCGGCCGTTGGGGAGGAACTCGGCGAGCAGCCGCACCCCGGCGTCGCGGGCGCTCTGCCGCAGATGGGTGATGAGGACCCCGCCAACGCCCCGGGACATGACCCGGCAGCTCATGAGGAGGAGCTTGATCCGCCAGGCGTCGGGCTCCCGCTCCAGCAGCACCAGGCCGATGGTGCCGTACGGGCCGTGCTTGTCCTCCAGCCGGGCGACGAGGAGTTCATGGTCGGGCGAGCGGCGGAAGGCGTCCAGTTCCTCGTACGAGTAGGTGTAGCCGGTGGTGTTGAGCTGGTTGGTCCGGACGGTGAGTTCCTCGGCGCGCTGGAGGTCGCCCTCGCCGGCGGGGGCGATGGTGAAGGTCATCCCGAGGGTGGCGAGGAACTCCTCCTTGGGCCCGGTGTAGTCGCTCTCGGCCTCGGAGCGCACCTGGTCGGCCCGGTACATGGCGCGGCGCCGGGCGGAGTCGTCGGTGAGGAAGCGGGGGGTGAACTCGGGCCGTGCGGGCAGTCCGGCGGCCTCCGCCGCGTCCACGCAGAGCACCTCGGGGATCTCGTGGGCGACCTCGCCGCGCTCGAAGGGGTCGTCGTCCACGAAGGCGAAGGAGTCCAGGCCGAGGTTGAGCGCCTCGGCGATGGCCCGTACCGAGGAGGACTTGGCGTTCCAGCCGATCCGGGGGTGCAGGAAGTAGTCGAAGAGCCCGTGGCGGCGGAGTTCGGCCGCCGCCGCGTCGTGGTCGTTGCGGCTGGCGATGGACTGGAGGATGCCGCGCCGGTCGAGTTCCTCGATGGCCTCGCGGACGCCGGGGCGCAGCTCGGCCGCGCCGTCCTCCAGGAGGATGCCGTCCCATACGGTGTGGTCGAGGTCCCAGACAACGCATTTCACGGTCTTCGTGGGGCTGGTCGCGCCGGTCATGCTGTCACCTTCCCCCCGGCGCCGGCCGGGGTGTTCTCAAGCGCCGCGGCGGTGGACACCCGGTCCGCGGCCCGGCTGTGGTAGGCCGATTGGGCGATGGTGGTCTGCTGGATCTCGGTGCTGCCCTCGATGATCTCCATGACCTTGGCGTCGCGGAGATACCGCTGTACGGGGTGCTCCTCGCCGCAGCCGTGGGCGCCGTGGATCTGCACGGCGTCGGACGCGCTGCGGAAGGCGCCGGTGGCGGAGAGGTACTTGGCCATCCAGGTGGCGTGGACGCTCTGCGGGTCGCCGGCCTCGCGGAGCCAGCCCGCCTGCTGGCAGAGGAGCCGGGCGGCGCTGGTCTGGGTGGCCATGTCGGCGAGCATCCGCTGGACGAGCTGGTGGTCGCGGAGCGGAGTGCCGAAGGTCTCGCGCCGTTCGGCATGGGCGAGGGAGGCGTCCAGACAGGCCTGGGCGAGGCCGACACACCCCCAGGCGACGCTGTAGCGGCCGAGTTCGAGGGCGTCGGCGGCGACGGCGGCGAGGCCGAAGCCGGGGCGGCCGAGGAGGGCGTCGGCGCCGACCCGGCAGTCGTGCAGATCGAGGGAGGCGATGAGGGAGGCCCGGGTGCCGAGGATGCCCCGGACGGGGGTGACGGTGAGCCCGGGGGCGTCGCGGGGGACGAGGAAGGCGGTCGGGCGGTCGTCCAGTCGGGCGAAGAGCAGCAGGACGTCGGCGCGCTGCCCGAAGGTGATCCACCGTTTGGCGCCGTCGAGGACGAAGCCGTCGTCGGTGCGGCGGGCGGTGGTGGCGAGGGCCTGCACATCGCTGCCCGCGCCGGGTTCGGTGAGGGCGAAGGCGCCGATCGCGGCGCCGGTGGCGAGGCGGGGCAGCCAGGTGTCGCGCTGGTGGGGGGTGCCCCAGCGGGCGATGGCCCGGCTGGCCATGCCATGGACGGTGAGCAGGCTGCGGACGGAGGAGCAGGCGCGCCCGAACTCCTCGTTGAGCAGCCCGAACTCCAGGGCGCCGAGTCCGGTGCCGCCGTGGGCCGCCGGCACCGCGCCACCGAGGTGTCCGGCGGCCCCGGCGGTGGTGATGAACTCCTCGGGCAGTGCCGATGCGCGGTCCCAGGCGTCCGCGTACGGGGCGATGTGCTCGCGGGCGAACGCCTCGTACACGGCACGGGCGGTGGCCTGTCCGGGGGTGAGCTGTACGCGTGTGGCCATGGTGGTGGTCTCCGGGCGGGGTGGTTCGGGGGCGGGGTGGTCTCCGGGCGGTCGGGCGGGCGCGGGCGGGTCCGTGCGGGTCAGTCGCCCGCGCCGGCGGAGCGCTTGCGCGTGACGAAGGTGTCGATGGCGGCGACGGTGTTGAAGTTCGCCATTTCGAGGTCGTCGTCCTCGACGGTGAGGTCGTAGGTGGTCTCCACGAAGGAGACCAGCTGCATCACGAAGAGGGAGTTGACGAAGCCGGTGGCGAAGATGTCCTCGTCGTCGGCGAGGCGGTGGTCGCCGAAGAACTGGGCGAGGAAGGCCCGGATGGTCGGCTTGTTGTCGGCGACGGTGTGCTGGGCTGTCATGGTGTGGCCGTTTCTCTCGGGGCGTCGGTCGGGCGAGGGTTCACAGGGCCGGGTGCTCGGGCGGACAGAGGTTCAGGAGGGGGACAGGGCGGAGGTGTAGCTGAAGAAGCCCTCACCGCTCTTGCGGCCGAGGAGCCCCGCGTCGACCATCCGCACCAGCAGCGGGCAGGGCCGGTACTTGCTGTCGCTGAAGGCGGTGTAGAGGCCCTCGACCGACTGGAGGATGGTGTCGAGCCCGATGAGGTCCGCCGTCTCCAGCGGGCCCATCTTGTGGCCGAAGCAGCTCTTGAAGATGCGGTCGACCTCCTCGGCGGTGGCGACGCCCTCGTGGACGAGGTAGACGGCCTCGTTGACGGTGAGCATCAGGACCCGGTTGGAGACGAAGCCCGGCGAGTCCTGGACGACGACGCACTCCTTGCCCATCTGGGTGAGCAGCGTGCGGGCGGTGTCCAGGGTCTCCTCGGTGGTGTGGTGGCCCTGGATGACCTCGACCATCGGCTTCATCGGTACGGGGTTCATGAAGTGCATGCCGAGGACCCGCCCGGGGCGGCCGGTCGCGGCGCCGATCCGGGTGATGGGGATGACGGAGGTGTTGGCGGCGAAGACGACTTCCGGGCGCGTCGCGGCGTCGATCCGCTCGTACACACCGCGCTTGATGTCCCAGTCCTCGGTGACGTTCTCGATGACGAAGTCGACGGTGTCGAAGCCCTCGTACTCGGTGGTGTACGCGATGCGCTTGGCGACCACCCGGCGGTCCTCGGCGGGGCCGGACGCGCCGAGGAGCCGGCCGAACCGCAGCCCCTGGAGGATCTCGCGTTCGGCGCGCTCCAGGATCTCCTGGCTGCGGTCGACAAGGATCACCTGATGGCCGCTCTGGGCGAGGGCCTGGCCGAGGCCGGTGCCCATCACTCCGGCGCCGACGACGCCGACGGTGCGTATGGCCTGTGTCATCTGTGCTCCTGACTCGGTACGGGCGGTACGGGCGGTACGGGCGGTGCGCGCGCTCAGCAGTGGTCGCTCAGCAGTGGTACGGGGCGGTACGGCTCAGGGGGCGGATGCGGCGGCGGCTACGGCTGCGGCTACGGGGGCGGGGAGCAGCGGGCGGACCACGTCGGCCAGCCGGTCCACGGTCAGCGCCTCGAAGAGCGCGTTGAGGGGCAGGTCGACGCCGAGTTCACGGCGGACCCGGGCGAGGAGCTGCACCCCGAGGAGGGAGTGGCCGCCCAGCTCGAAGAAGTCGTCGTGGACGCCGATGTCCTGGACGCCGAGGAGGGCGGACCAGAGGCCGGCGAGGCGTTCCTCGACCGGGTCGCCCGGGGCCCGGTAGGCGGTGGTGAGCCGGGGGCGGGGGTGGGCCGCCCCGGTCGCGGATCCGTCCGCGCCGGCGGTCGCCGGGTCGTCCTCGTCGGTGCGGTCGCGGCCCCGGGCGATATCGGCGATGACGGCGTCGAGGTCCTTGGCGACGATGGCGATCCGGGGCCCCGGGTCGGCGGCGAGGACCCTCAGCAGGGCGTCGACGCCCTCGTGGGGGCGGATGCCCTGGGCGAGGTGTTCGCCGAGTCCCGCGTCGCCGCCTTGGGTACGGGGGGTGGCGCGGGGGGCCGGGGGCCGGTAGGGGGCGACCTCGGCGGAGGTGCCGTCCCGCAGCGAC
Organism: Streptomyces sp. NPDC000594; assembly: GCF_040299965.1. NCBI lineage: Bacteria > Bacillati > Actinomycetota > Actinomycetes > Kitasatosporales > Streptomycetaceae > Streptomyces > Streptomyces sp. NPDC000594. The sequence goes on from NZ_JBEPCY010000019.1 coordinate 92,637, forward strand.
TCCAGCCGGTCCTTGAGCCGGGTGACCCGCTTGAGCAGGAAGTTCTCCACGCGGACGAGTTCGTTGCCGTCCTCGTCCAGCAGGGTGAAGTCGACGGTGAAGGTCTCCTTGCCGGGGCGGTCGGTCTCCTGGAAGCGGTGGTGGCTGTAGATCCGGCGGGTCAGCGGGGCGAGGAGGGTGAGACGCCCGTAGGAGAGGGGGATACGGAACTCCTGGGCGAGGTTCATGCCGTGGAAGCCGGCGCCCAGGTCGAGGAGGGAGGGGTGGAGGGCGATGTGCTCCAGGTCGCCCGCGAACTCGGCGGGGAGTTCCAGTTCGGCGAGGGCGCCGTGGTCGCCGAGGTGGACCCGGCGCAGGCAGCGGGAGCGGCCGCCGAAGCCCATGGGGCCGGTGTGTTCGATGGCGCCGAGGTCGCGCAGGCCTCCGTCGGCGATGAGGGCGGCGAGGTCGTGGCGGACGGGGGCGGGCGGGTCGGTGAGGGGTGCGGCCTCGCCGGTGACATGGGCGTGCCAGCCCTCCTCGTACCCGCTCCCGGTGCCGGTACGGGTGCCGGTGCCGGTGCCGGGGGGCGTGGCGTCCTCGGGGACGGGGCGGCTGACCACGGTGAAGCGCATGGGCGCCGTGTCACCGCCGCCGGGCTCCTTGTCGAGGATGATCCGCAGCTCGCGGCGCTGGTCGTCGCCGATGACGACCGGCGACAGGAAGGTGACGTCGCGGAGTTCGATCCCCGGGCCGCCGCGCTGATGGGCGTGGGCGGCGCGGACCAGTTCGAGATGGCCGGTGCCCGGGACGACGGCGCTGCCCTCCATGCGGTGCTCGTCGATGAGCCAGGACCCGGCGACGGAGAGGGAGACCGCGTACACGGCCCGTTCCTCGTCGTCGCTGAGGCAGGCCTCCAGGAGGGGGTGGTCGACCGGTCCGGTGCGGGAGCGGTGGGTGCCGATCAGCCGGGCGGCCATGCCGACATCGCGCCAGCCGTCCCAGTTGACGGAGACGGTCCGGGGGCCGCCGGTGAGGTCGTTGTGGTGGGCGAGCGCGTCGAGGAAGGCGTTGGCGGCGACATAGTCGATCTGTCCCGGGCCGCCGGTGAGGGCGAGGGTGGAGGAGCAGAGGACGGTGACGGAGGTCCCGAGGCGGCGGGCGACGGCGTCGACGGCGAGTGCGCCGCGCACCTTGGGGGCGAGGACCCGGCGGGCGGTCTCGTCGTCCTTGAGCTGGGCGAGCCCGGCGGCGGGGACGCCCGCCGCGTGCACGATGGCATGGACCGCGCCGAAGCGGCGTACCGCCTCGTCGGCGGCCTCGTCCAGCCGGGCGGCGTCGGTGACATCGGCGGCGACGGGGAGGACTTCGGCGCCGAGGGCTTCGAGGGCGCGGACGGCCCTGATCCGGTCGACCGCCCCGGACCCGCTGTCGGATCCGTTGTCACTGTCGCTGTCCGTGTCGGCCCCGGCCAGGAGGTCGTCCCAGGTGTCGCGCGGCGGCAGCGGGCTGCGGCCGACGAGCACCAGCCGGACGGGGCCCCGCTCCGCGAGATGGCGGGCGAGGGCGAGGCCGATGCCGCCGAAGCCGCCCGTGATCAGCCAGACGGCGTCGGGCGCGGGCAGCGCGTCCCCGGTGGCCCCGCCGGCGCCGCCCGGGAGCGGGTCGAGGCGCAGCGGCCGGTGGCCGGTGGTCCAGCGGCCCCGGCCGCGCAGCGCGGTGAGGGCGTGTCCGGAGGGGTGGAGCAGCTCGGCCAGAAGGTGGTCCACCGTCAGGTCGGGGGCGGCGGGTGCGGCGTCGGAGACAGAAGGGAGGGAGATGTCGATGCCCCGGCAGACGGTGTCGGGCTGTTCCAGCGGCAGGACCAGGCAGGGCCCGGTGGCGGTGGCCTTCTCGGGGGCGGTCCGCTCGGTGCCGAGGACGGCATGGGCGTCGCTGGTGACGACGGCGATGTCCAGCGCCTCGCCCGCCCAGCGGCTCGCGGTGGCCCGGTTGAGCCGGAGCAGCGAGCCGAAGCCGTGCTCCAGGGTGGTGTCGGCGTCGGTGCGCGGACCCACCGTCCACAGGTGGACGACATGGGCGGGGCGCCGGTCGCGCTCGTCGAGGTCGGCGACGAGCCGCCGGTGGTCGTCGTCGGAGCCGGGCGCGATCGTGTACGTCCCGTCCTCGCCCCGGTGCCAGGTGGTGCCGGGCCGTACCAGGGTGACCCGGTGCCCGGCGCGGGTCAGCCGCTCGGCGAGAGCGTCGCCCGTGCTCCGGGTGTCCCCGGTGCCCTGGGTGTCGGCGAAGAGCAGCCAGTCGGCGGGCTCCGTACCACCACCGGGAGTGCGCGGATGGGGGGCGATGGGCTCCCACAGCGGCACGGTGAACCAGTCGGCGATGTCGTCCTTGCGGGCGAGCGAGGGCGCGGCTGCCGCAGTGGCTGCCGCAGTGCCGGGCGTGGTGGGAACGGCGTCGATCCAGTGGCGGCGCCGTTCGAAGGGGTAGGTGGGCAGGGGCTCCTTCGGCGGGGTCGCGCCGCCCCGTACCGCCGTCCAGTCGAGTTCGGCCCCCGCCGCCCAGAGCTTGCCGGCGGTGGTGAGGAAGAAACCGGCCTCGCTCTGGCGGTCGTACTCGCCGGGGAGTGAGGCATAGGCGGCGGGCCGCGCGGTCTCCCGGCCGTCGGGGCCGGTGGCCGGGGGGCGGGCCTGGAGGGCGAGGCTGCTGAGGGACTGCCCGGGGCCGATCTCCAGCAGCAGCCGGTCGTCCGTCTGCCACAGCCGCCGTACACCGTCGCCGAACCGCACGGTCTCGCGCAGATGGCGGCCCCAGAAGGCGGGGCTGGTGGCCTGCTCGGGGGTGATCCAGTCGCCGGTGACATTGGAGACATACGGGGTGTGGGGGGCCGACAGTTCCACTCCGGCGACGAGTTCGGTGAAGCGGGCGACGACGGGTTCCATCATGTGCGAGTGGAAGGCGTGGGTGGTGCGGAGCCTGCGGACGGCCACCTCGTCGGCGCCGAGGCGCTCCGCCAGGGCGGCGATCCGGTCGGTCTCGCCCGCGACGACACAGAGCCGGTCGCCGTTGACGGCGGCGAACGAGAGTCCCCCGGGTCCGTCGCCGAGGAGCGGACGGATCTCCTCCTCGGGGAGGGGTACGGCGAGCATCGCACCGCCGGGCACCTCCTCGATGAGGCGGGCGCGGTGGGCTATGAGCCGCAGGGCGTCGTCCAGGGAGACCACTCCGGCGAGGCAGGCCGCCGCGTACTCGCCGATGCTGTAGCCGATGAGCGCGTCGGGCCGGATGCCCCAGGACTGCCAGAGGACGCCGAGGGCGTACTCCACGACGAAGGTGGCGGGCTGCGCGTAGAGGGTGCGGTCGAGCGGGGACGCGGGCTGTTCGGTACGGGGTCCCCGGCCGAGGAGCCGGCGCAGATCGGGGGTGCCGTCACCGCCGGACGCCGGACCGGAAGCCGGTCCGGTGGCCGCCTCGGCCGGGTACATCAGGGTGCGCAGATCGATCCCGAGATGGGGTACGAGGGCGAGCGCGCAGCGGTCGACGGCGGCACGGAACTCCGGCTCGGTGTCGTACAACTCACGGCCCATCCCGGGGCGCTGCTCGCCGAGTCCGGGGAGGAGGAAGGCGATGGCGGGCGGGGAGCCGTCGTGGTGGCCGCCGCGCAGGGCCCGGGGGTCGCGCAGCGCCTCGGCGGCCCCGCCGTGGTCGCGGGCGACGACGAAGCGGCGGTACGGGAAGGGGCGCCGGCCGGTCTGGAGGGTGCGGGCGGTGGCGGCGAGGGGGGTGGTGCCGGAGTGGTCCGCGAGATGGCCGGCGAGCCGGTCGGTGGCGGTCTCCAGGGCTTCGGGGGTACGGGCGGAGAGCGGGAGCAGCTGGCGGCGCTCCCCCGGCGAAACCGGCTCCGGGGCAGGAGTGCCTTCGGCGCCGGGTGCTTCCTCCAGGACGACATGGGCGTCGGTGCCGCCCATCCCGAAGGAGCTGACGCCCGCCCGGCGCGGCCCCTCCCCCGCCTCCCAGGGCCGGGGCCGGGTGTTGACGAAGAACGGGGTGGCGTCGAAGTCGATGTCCGGGTTGGGCTTGTCGAAGTGGAGGCTGGGCGGGATCTCCCGGTGCTGGAGGGCGAGCACGGTCTTGATGAACCCGGCGATTCCGGAGGCCACATGGGTGTGGCCGATATTGCTCTTGACCGCGCCGATGGCGCAGCTTCCGGGGGTGGCGCCGTCGGCGGCGAAGACCCGGGTGAGCGCCTGGATCTCGATGGGGTCGCCGACGGGGGTGCCACTGCCGTGGGTCTCCACGTACGAGACGGTCGCCGGGGAGACCTCGGCCGCCTCATAGGCGGCGGCGATGACCCGGGCCTGTCCGGCGGCGCCGGGGGCGGTGAAGCCGACCCGGCGGGCGGCGTCGTTGCCGACGGCGGAGCCCTTGATGACGGCGCGTACGGGGTCGCCGTCGGCGAGGGCGTCCTCCAGGCGCTTGAGGACGACGATCCCGGCGCCGTTGGAGGCAACGGTGCCCTCGGCGCGGGCGTCGAAGGGGCGGCAGTGGCCGTCGGAGGAGAAGATCCCGCCGGGCTGGTGGACATAGCCGGCCTGCCGGGCACGGACGGTGGCGCCGCCCGCGAGGGCCATCTCGCAGTCGCCGCTGAGCAGCGCCTGACAGGCGAGATGGACGGCGACGAGCGAGGTGGAGCAGGCCGTCTGGACGGTGAGCGCGGGGCCGTCGAGGTCGAGTTTGTACGCGATCCTGGTGGCCAGGTAGTCCTTCTCGTTGGCGAGGTTGCGGGCGAACTCCTCGGCCGTGTCATGAGGGTCGGCGGCACCGGCGGTGAGCTGGGCGAGATAGCTGCCGTAGTAGGAGCCGGCGTACACACCGACCGGTCCCGGGGCGTTCCTCGGGTCGTATCCGGCGTCCTCCAGGGCGGTCCAGGCGCATTCGAGCAGGACCCGCTGCTGGGGGTCGAGCAGATCCGCCTCCTTGGGGCTGTAGCCGAAGAAGGGGGCGTCGAAGAGGTCGGCGCCGTCGAGCACGCCCTGGGCGGGGACGTAGTCGGGGTCGTCGAGGTGGACGGCGGGGACCCCGGCGGCGACCAGTTCCTCGCGGGTGAAGACGGTGATGGACTCGGTGCCGGTGGAGAGGTTGCGCCAGAAGGCGGTGGCGTCCGGGGCGCCGGGGAAGCGGCAGGCGAGCCCGATGACGGCGATCTCCAGACCGGTGGCCCCGGCGGGCTCCGGGGCGGGCTCCTCGTCCGGGAGGGGCGCCGGGGTGCGGTACGCGTCGGGGTGGTCCATCAGTGCTTCTCCTCGGTCGAGGCGTCCGTCGAGGTGTCCGTCGAGGTATTGGCGGGTCGGCCCGGCGCGGTACGGGTGGCCCTGCGGGTGCGGCGGCCGAGCATCCGGTCCTTGCCCCGGGCCCGGCGCTCGGCCGCCTCGGCGGCCGCTTCGGCGGGGGCCGGGCCGCCCGGGGCCGCGCCGTCCGCCCCGTCCGCGCCGGAGAGATGCCCGGCCAGTGCGGCGACGGTCGGGTACATGGTGAGGACGACCACCGGCAGCTCCCGGTCCAGCTCCTGGCGCAGCCGCTCGGAGACCCGGGCCAGCAGCAGCGAGTTGCCGCCGAGGTCGAAGAAGTTGTCCTCGGGGCCGACGCCCCCCGGGCGTTCCAGCACCGCCGACCAGATGGCGGCGATCCGGCGCTCCAGGGGGCCCCGGGGGCCGGGGCCCGCCGTGGCGGCGGTGGGCGCGGGAGTGGGTGCGGCGGTGGGCAGGAGTTCGGCGAGTTTCAGCCGCTGCACCTTGCCCGCCGGGCTCTTGGGGACATCGGCGACCAGATGGACCCGGCTGGGGACCTTGTGGTCAGCGAGGTGTTCCGCCGCGTACGCCCGGATCTCGTGCTCGGTGACGGTGGCGCCGGGCCGGGGCACGATCGCGACGGACACATCCTCGCCGAGGGTGGCGTGCGGCACCCCGAAGGCGACGGCCAGCTGGACCGCCGGATGGCCGGAGAGCACATCGTCCACCTCGGCCGGGGAGACCTTGGAGCCGCCCCGGTTGATGATCTCCTTGCTGCGCCCGACGACATACAGATAGCCGTCCTCGTCGAGCCGGCCCTCGTCGCCGGTGCGGAACCAGCCGTCGTCGGTGCGGGCGATCCCGTTGGCCTCGGGGTTGTTCTCGTACCCGGCGGTGACATTGGTGCCCCGGATGGCGATCTCGCCGGACTCACCGGGCCCGAGCCGGCGTCCGGCCTTGTCCAGCACGGCGACGGGGCCGCCGACCGGGACGCCGACGGAGCGGAGTTTGCGCACCCCGGGCGGGAGCGGGTTGCTGGTGACGAGGGAGCCCGCCTCGGTCATCCCGTACGCCTCGATCACCGGCGCGCCGAACACCTCCTCCAGGGCGGTGAGGACTGGTCCTGGCAGGGGGGCGGAGGCGGAGCGGATGAACCGCAGCGGGGCGGCGGCCAGCGCCTCCTTGTGCTCGTCGGCGACGGCCAGCAGGGTCTGGTGCATGGTGGGGACGGCCGTGTACCAGGTGGGCCGGAAGCCGGTGAGCCAGTCGAAGAAGCCGCTCGCGGAGAAGCCGGGTGTGCAGACGAGGGAGCCACCGCCGGCCAGGGTGGCCAGCAGGGTGCTGGTGAGCCCGTGGGCGTGGAAGAGCGGCATCACATTGAGGCAGCGGTCGGTCTCACCGAGGGCGAAGGCGGCCCGGGTGTTGCCCGCCGCCGCGCAGAGGTTGGTGTGGGTGAGCGGGACCAGCTTGGGGCGGGAGGTGGTGCCGGAGGTGTGCAGGATGAGGGCGGTATCGGCGGGACCTGCGGGGGTGGCCCGTACGGCGGGACGTGCCGGCTGGCCGTCGGCGGCGCGCAGGGTGAAGGCGCCCGCAGAACCGGTGGTGTCGGGGACGAGTTCGACGATCCGGATGCCCCGGGCGCGGGCCACGGCGACGGCGGGCGAGTCGCTGCCCGCCTCCACCAGCAGGGCGTCGGCGCCCATGTCGCCGAGGTAGAAGTCGAACTCGCGCTCCTTGTAGGCGGGGTTGAGGGGCGCGGCACAGGCATGGGTGGCGACGGCGAGGAAGGCGAGCGCGAGGCAGGGCCCGTTGGGGAGCACGATGCCGACCCGGTGGCCGCCTCCGACGCCGAGGTCGGCGAGGGTGCGGCCCGCCTCGGCGACCCGGTCCCGCAGGGCGGCGTAGCCGAGGGGTTCGGCGCCGGGCGCGTGCAGGGCGGGGGCGGTGGGGCGCTCGGCGGCGTGGTGGTCGAGGAGGTGCCACAGGGTGGTGAAGGGGCGGTCGGGACGGTCCTCTGGGTGACTCATCGGGGCTCGCTTCCTTGGGATACGGGGTCGCCGGTCGCGCTGCCGTTCATGCCGTCGGGGGTGGCGCCGGGTTCCGTGCGGCCGGAGTCACCGAGGTCACCGGGGACGCCGGGGTCGCTGAGGTCACCGGGGCCCGCTCGCCCGGGGTGGGGCGCCGCCGCCGGGCGGTGGGGTGCGGCGGGGCGGCGGCTCCCGCTCCGGGGCGACGGGTCACGCCACGTCCTCCAGGGTGTAGACGCCCGGCCGGGCCCGCGCGGCGAAGCGCACGGACCGCAGCACTCCGGGGAGGAAGGCGGTCCGGTCGGCGACCCGGTGGAGAACCTCGACATGTTCCCCCGTACCGGCGGCGACCAGCCGGTGTTCGCTGACCCCGTTGCCCATCCGGAACGAGGCGACGTCCGGCTCGCGCCCTTCGCCCGCGCCGCGCGCGCCCTGCCACCGGCCCGCGAGGAAGCGCGCGGTGGCGCTGGGCCGGTCGAGCTTGCCCGCGAAGTGGATGTCGAGGACGCCCGCGTCCCAGCTGTCGTCGGTGATCCGGGAGAGATCCTCGGCGAAGCGGGCGACGGCGAGCAGCGCGAGGCTGAAGTTGGCGGCGGCGACGACCGGGGTGTGCCGTCCGACCTCGGCGATCAGCTCCCGTTCGGCGTCGCCGAGGCCGCTGGTGCCGATGACCAGGGGGCAGGGTGTCTCCACCGCCTGGCGCAGCAGGGCGGCGGTGGCCTCGCGGGCGGTGAAGTCGACCACCACGGGCGGGGGTCCCGCCAGCTCCTTGAGCCCTCCGACCAGGGGTGCTCCGCCGGAGTGCGCACCGGGCTCACCGGGCACGGGCGCGGGCGCGGATACGGGCGCGGGGCGCAGGGTGAGCCGTCCGGTCAGGCTGAGATCGGGTGCGCCCGCGATGGCTCCGGCGATGAGCCGGGCCATGCGTCCGGAGCGTCCGCAGACCACGATGGGCACGGTGGGGACGGTGGGCTCGGTGGGGATCGTCATGCGCGGGCCGCCCCGGGGACGAGGCCCATCCGGCGGGCGAGTTCGCCCTCCGCCATCCGGCGCCCGCCGAAGCAGGACGGGACCACCTCGGCGGGCCAGTCGTCGCCGCCGGGCCCGCTCACCAGGCCCAGTTCGGTGGTCATGTCCTCGGCGACCCGGACCGTACGGGCCAGCAGATCGGTGGCGGCGACCAGGACGGCGGCGGCCGGTTCGGCGCCCGCCGGGGCCTGCTTGAACTCCGGGCCGAAGCTGGCGGCGGCGGCGGCGAGGGACAGCTCGATCTCCAGCTTGCTCAGCTCATGGGCGAGGTACTGGGAGGTGCTGAGCGCCTCGGTGCCCTCGCCGGTGCCCGCGAGCGAGCGCCGCAGCTCGGCGACGGTCCCGGCGCTCCAGGTGACGGCGCGCCGGGAGAACTCCCAGCCGTACGCGTCGATCACGGGCGCCAGCGGCCCGTCGGGGCCCCGGCTCACGGGCCCGGTGACGGCCCGTGCGTCGAGGACGGCGCCGTCCACGGTGGTCCAGCCGCCGTCCCGGGCGCGGCCCGCGCCGTGGTGGCGCAGCCCGTCGAGGGTGTGCGGAAGGAGCGCGAGCCGGGTGGTGGCGTCGTCCTCGTGGTGGAGGGCGACCAGGGTGATATCGGCGCGGACGGCGGTGGTACGGAAGCGTCCGCCGAGGGTGAGGGTTCCGTCGGGGCCGCGCACGGCCCGTACGGTGGGCGCGGTGGCGTCGAAGACGGCGTTGGGGGTGAAGAGTCCGAGGGCGGCGCGGCGGGTGCCGTCGCGGACGGCCTTGAGGTGCCCGTCCAGGTCCTCGGGGAAGAGGGCGAGCAGGGGCAGTACCCCGTACAGCTGCTCGGTGTGGGCGAGGGCGTCGGCGAACGGCAGCTCGTTCCAGACCCGGTCCAGATGGGCCGCGATCTCCTCGGGGGTGGCGCCGGCGCCGGGGAGGGCGGTCCCGGGGGCGTCGGCGAGGGCGGTCTCGGGTGCGGTGCTCACGGCTCTCCTCGCGGTCTTCAGGACTGGGCGGATCGGATGAACCGGGTGATGGAGTCGACCGACAGCAAGTGCTGGGGGTCGGCCTCGGGGTCGATGACCGCCCCGTAGCTCCGCTCCAGCGCCTCCATGAGGTTGATGTAGCCGATGGAGTTGACCCCGGCCCGGTCCAGGTCGCCGTCGGCGGCCCGCAGATCGGTGACGGTCACCACCTTCCCGGTGGCGATCTCCACCAGATGCTCGATCTCCGCGCGCAGCTCGGCGTCGCGGGCCTGCTCGGCCTGCTCGGTCATAGAGGGTGCCTCTCTTGTACGGACGTACGGACGTACGGGCTGTACGGGCTCTGCGAGCTGTACGGGCTTGCGGGCTTGCGGGCTGTACGGGCTGCGCTGCGGGCCGTACGGGTCAGGCGCGGCCGCGCGCGGTGTCCTGGACGATCTGTCGGAGTTCGGTGAGGCGGACCTTGCCCGCCGACGACCGGGGGATGGCGCCGAGGAAGGTGATCCGGCCGGGGACCTTGTACGGGGCGAGATGGCGGCGGCAGACGCCGACGACCTCGCCGCGCGTGGGCTCCCGGCTGCCCGCGAGGACCAGATGGAGGACGGTCTCGCCCCGGGTGTCCTCGTCGGCGAAGAGGACGCTGTCGGTGATGCCGTCCAGGGTGAGGACGACCTTCTCGATCTCGGCGGGGTCGACCTTGCGTCCGGCGAGGTTGATGGGGCCGCCGAGCCGTCCGGTGATGTGGAGCCGGCCGTCCTCGATCCGTCCCCGGTCGCCGGTGCGGTAGAAGCCCTCGTCGTCGAGGCGTTCCTCCAGTCCGCCGGGGAGGTTGAGATAGCCGCCGGCCATGGAGGCGGTACGGACCCTGACCTCGGGTTCGCCGTGCTCGTCGGGGACGATCCGCAGCTCGGCGCCGGGCAGCGGGGTGCCGAGTCCGGTGGGGTGCCCGGGGTCGCGTTCATAGGTGACAGGACCGGTCTCGGCGATGCCGTAGTAGTCGGCGATCCGGACGCCGTAGCGGCTCTCGAAGCCGGTGCGGACCTCGGGGGCGAGGACGGCGGCGGCGGAGACGGCCCGGGTGAGCCCGGCGAAGGCGCCGGTGTCGGCCTCGGGTGCCTCGGCGAGCAGCCGGTAGGCGAGGGGGAAGGCGACCAGCCGGGTGGCGTTCGAGCGGCGGGCCGCGCGGGTGATGCCGCCGGAGGTCGGCAGTCCCCGGTAGAGGTGGAGTTCGGCGCCGACGAGGAAGACGGGGAGGAGGGAGGTGTTGAAGGCGAGGCCGTTGGTGAAGGCGGCCATGCACAGCACCCGGTCGTCGGCGGTGAGTCCGGTGCCGGTGACCCAGTTGCGGGCGGCGCTGTGGACGGCGGTGTGGGAGAACTCCAGGGCCTTGGGGGCACCGGTCGTACCGGAGGTGAAACGGCAGGTGGCGGTGGTGGGCCGGGGGGCGGGCGCGTCCTCGGGGGCGCCCCCGTCGGCGCGGACGAGGGTGAGGGAGGAGCCGGGCAGCTCCTGCGGGGTGCCGGGCAGCGGGAAGGCGGCGGGCCGGTCGGTGAGGAAGGTCCCGACACCGCAGCCGGTACGGATGCCGTCGAGTTCGGCGGCGCCGAACTGGGCGTCGACCAGGAACGGCAGCCGTCCGGTGCGCAGCAGCGCGTAGTACGTGACCAGATACTCGGCGCTGTTGGCGGCGTGGACGGCGATCCGGTCCTCGCCGGGGCCGAGGAGGCGGTCGAGTCCGGCGGCGCGCTCCCGGATCCGGTCGGCGAGGGCGGTGTAGGTCAGGGCGGTGCCGTCGTCGACGACGGCGGTGCGCTCACCGTGGCGGGCGCAGGCGTCGAGCAGGACGTCGGCCAGCGGCCGGGTGTCGTCAGCCACGACGCCTCCCGGGGGTGGCGGCGATGGCGGGGGCGTCGAGTTCGGCGCGGCAGGCCATGGAGTGGTTGGCGACGGTGAGCATGGTGGTCTGGCTGCCGCCGGACATCCGGAAGCCCCGGGCCTGGGCGTGGGCGCGCAGGGATGTGCTGTCCCACATATAGCCGGCGCCGCCCTCCAGGTCGGTGCAGAGTCCGGCGAGTTCGGTGGCGCGTTCGACGCAGAACCATTTGAGTTCGGCGATCTCGGGGACGGTGCTGCCGCCCTCGGTGAGCCGCAGATAGGCCTCGGCGAGCCCGGCCTCCATGAGTTCCTGGTCGGCGCGGGCGCGGGCGAGCGCATGGGAGTTGACGGGCCAGCCGGCCAGCGGTCGGCCGCCGAGTTCGCGCCGGGTGGTGTGGGCGCGGATGTGGTCGAGGAGGGCGCGGTGGACGAAGGAGGCGTCGGCGGCGATGAGGAAGCGCATCCGGGACATGACGCGGTTCCAGCGCATGAGCTGGCTGATGCCGCGCCGGGAGATGACCCGGTCGGGGGTGACCCGTACACCGTCGAAGGCGATCTGGGCGGAGTCGATGGAGCGGGTGCCGAACTTGTCGTACACCTCGGTCACGCTCACGCCGGGTGCGGACTTCTCGACCAGGACGATGGCGGGCTGGCCGTCGAGCTGGACGCTGACGAAGCAGAGGTCGGCGGTGGCGCCGTTGACGACGAACTTCTTCCGCCCGGTGATCACCACACTGTCGTCGTCGGTGACGGCGACGGTGGGTTCGCCGGCGGAGGGGTCGGTGTCGCACTGGCAGGCGACGAGTTCCCCGGCGATGAGTCCGGGGAGGAAGCGGTCGCGGAGTTCGGCGTTCCCGGCGGAGATCAGCCAGTCGCCGGCGATCTCGTTCTGGACATGCATCCCGAGGGAGAGTCCGCCGTCCTGGACCCGGGCGATGGCCTCGCCGAGGACGAGGGCGCCCAGCAGGCCGAGGCCCTGGCCGCCGTGTTCGGTGGGGTGGGAGACGCCCATCAGCCCCCGGTCGGCGAGTTCGCGCCAGGTCTCCTTGCGGATATGGCCGCCGGGCCCGGTGCGCTGCTTCTCCAGCCAGTCGGGGGTGAGACAGTCGGCGGCCCGGCGGGCGAGCGCACGGTGGGCGTCGGTCATGTTCCGGGACAGAATGCTGTTGCTCAACATGGGGTGTCGGCACGCTCTCTCTGGTCGGCTCGGTGGGTGGTCAGACGCCGGACGCGGGGCCTCGGCCATGGCTGTAGGCGATGGGCGCCCGGTCCCACTTGACGGCGTTCGCGTCGGGCACCCCGCAGGCCAGCACGTAGATCACTTCCTCGTGGTCCGCCAGGAGCACCAGTTCGGCGACGAGGCCCGCGTCGAAGCCGCCGAGGCAGGTGATGCCGACGGTGTGCGCGGCGGCGGCCAGGCAGAGCCGCTGGGCGGCGGCGCCGGCGTGGAAGTGGAGTTCGGCGAGGCCCTGGTGGCCATGGGTGCCGAGGAGCGATTCGACCGGGGAGTGCAGGACGAAGAGGGCCGCCGCGTCGCGGACCACGCCCTGGCCCATGCAGGCGGCGACGACGGCCTCATCGGCGGCTCGGGTGGGAGTACGGCCGCCGAGCGGGAGGAGGGTGTGGCCGCCGGGGTCGTAGCGGTAGGCGCCGGGGTCGATGCCGTCGACGGTACGGGCGAGGACCCGCAGTCCGGCGACGGGGCCGTCCGCGCTGTCGAGGACCAGCTCATGGCGGAGTCCGGCGAGGACCCGGCCGAGGGCGGCGGCGCCGACGGGGGCGGGGAGGAAGCCCTTGGCGGAGTTACGGGAGAGGACCAGCTCCGGGTAGGCGGCGGGCGGCAGCCGGTCGGGGCCCCGGTCCAGCTCCAGCGGCGGGGCCGGGGTGCCGGTGCCGATACCGGTGGTACCGGGTGCGGTGGCGCCGACGGAGCGGGAGCGGCCGAAGGCCCGGGGGGTGCTGCGCCGGTCGCGGAAGGCGCTGATCGAACGGACCGAGTGCCAGGCGGTGGTCTCCTCGTCGCCGGGTTCGCGGTCCGGGGGGAGGTCGCCGTGGCGCCACAGGGGGACCGCGAAGGGGTTGGCGGCGGCTCCGTCACAGCGCCGGGGGCCGGTGCCGGGCGGAACGGCCGTCCGGGACGGGGCGGCCCCGGGCACCGGGTCGGCGAGGGCTATGAGCACCTGGGGCTCGCGGCAGCGGTCGGCGACACCGAGCAGCCGGGCGGCCTCATGGCGGTCGAACCGCAGATGGGTGACGGGGTCGAGCCCCGCGTACTCGGCGGCGAGGGCGACGCCGGTGGCGGCGTGGGCGCCGTCCAGATGGGTGTAGAGATAGCCTCGGCGGCCGTACTTGCGCATGGAGGTCCAGGGGCGGCCGATGACGGCGACCACGGCGAGCGGCGGGGCCACGCGGTCCGCCGGATCGGGGCCGTCCGACGGATCGGGGCCCTGCGCCGGGCCGGGGTCGTTCCCGTTCACCGGGCCCGAGCCGGGGTCAAGGTCAGGGGCAGGGCCAGGGGCATTGCCTGGGCCGGAGCCGGGGGCACTGCCGGGGCCGGATTCATTCCCTGGGCCGGGGGCGAGGAGCGCGGTGATCTCCTCCGTCGCGACCGGTCCGGCATGACGCAGACAGCAGCCCTCCGCGTCGTACTCGTACAGCTCATAGCGGTCGGCACCGCGTAATGCGACCGCTAATTCGAACGGGTAGAGCGCCCCGGCGGAGGGGGTGGTGCGCGCCCGCATCAGGGTCCTGCCCTTGGTGATGACGGCACCGGAGCGCTCGCCGTACCCGAGAGCGAGGACTTCGGCCACCGCCAGCCATGGTTCCAGGACGACGGGCTGCGGTGGAGGGGATGCTTCCGGGCCGGGGCCCGGGGCCGGCCCGGGTGTCGCCCGCAGCCGGGTCTCGTGCCAGAACCTCGCGAGCTGGGGGTCCAGGAGTTCTGTGAGATCGACGCCGCTTTTCGGGCCCATGTAATTCACTTCCCCCTGCGGCCGGCCGGGCGGCGCCCGTACGATTCACGGCCGACCGGCTGCCGGACTTCCGTGATCGCCCCGGGGCGTTGACGCCTGCACGTCTCCATGAGCTTCCTCCGCGATCTCCACCGATGTAAAGCAATTCAGGGGCTGCGCACGCTCAGTGGTAGGGGACTCCTTACGTCCACAGGGAATTCCCGCACCCGGACATGCCGAGGACGGCTCCGGGTTTCCCGATGATTTTTTGTCCCGTCCGGTGGCGGGCATGGCCGACCACCTGTGGAAGGGGGCGCACCGGCCGGTCACAGGGTCGGGCGGGCAGACCTCAATGGATCATTGGATCGCCCGGAGACGGTGTCACGGATGTTCCCGCGCGGCTGTCACCGGCCCGTTTCCCGGGTGGTCGGCCGGGTACGGGCACATCCGCAGGACAGGTGCGGTACGGGAGGAGGCGAGGGCCACGCCCGGCGGGGTGGTGGCGGTCGTCCTCAGCGGTGGGGGTTTCGCGCGGCGTCCTTGCCGCGGGTTTCCGCCCGGGAGCCCGGGGGGACCGGGTGGCGCGGAGCACCGGGTGGGTGGCCCGGGTATCCGCATCCGGCATCAGCAGGGAGAAATCCCCCGGCATACCAGGACATCAGCGGAGAAAGTCATCCCCAGCCCGAGGACGGGACGGTGACGCTCGCCTCCGAGTGGGAGGCTGGACACCTCTGTGCGCCGGCGGTCCGCAGACCATCGCGCGACCACTCGGCCGGGCCGGTGCCACCGGCCGCGACGATCGCGGGCACGGCGTCCGCCCGGTGGCGGATGGGGGCCGTCCGTCTCTCGGACGTACGGTTGGTGCTACTCATCTTTCGCCTCTCCAATTGCTATGCCACTAACGCTTGGATCCTGCGCACGCCCGGCCCACCGGAACCCTCGCCACAACGATGGACGGCGAAGGCGAAAAAGCCCGGTATACCGGTGTCGGAAAAATGAGTTGTGATGTACGGCGGACAGTGTGAACTGCAATCTTTCAGCATCCCGGCATCCTTCGGATGCCACGGTGCTTGCCGCGCCTTAACGGCCCGGAGGCAGAACGTCGGGTGAGTGGACCGGTGGATCGGACACCAGGACCCTTCCCATGTGAAATATGTGCCACACGCACTTCCGCCAAGACTCTAAAACATTGTCCCCGTACCATCAAAGATCAAGTTTCAGACACGGATTCAGTCATTTGCCAGGCGACGCTCATCATATGGGATTTCGCCTTGACAGTCGACGGGTGGGCTCGCTATTCGCATCGGTACACACTCGGCTCGGTGCTCGTTCCCGGTCCGCGTTCCGGGGCGGGTGAACCGGCGCACTGGACGGGACCAACGGTGAAGGGCACTGCGGCGGTCGCGACCGCCCTCACCGGCGCGACCTGCGCGGGTGGGGGCGCGAACGGCGCGACTTCGCCGTCGTCAACGCGGGCCGGCAGGTGATGAAGCCGTGATTCCGCCTCCTGCGCCGAGGGATGCCGGGCCGGGCGGACGGAGCGCCCCGGGTCGGCGTCACCCCGTCCCCGGAGCGTTCCGGCGGGCGCCGAGGCACTGTTTCGCGCCGCCGTCCGCCGTGCGCGGGGCGCCGCTGTCAGTGGCGGGATCTACTGTCTGCGCCATGAACGACGCAAGGAACAACGCCACGAGCGATCGTGAGGACCTCGCCCCGCTGCACCTCTTCGAATACGACCACCAGCCGGGTTCCTACTGTCTGATGCTCACCGACGACGCGATGGTGGCGACCCAGGAGATCTTCACCGCCCTGGGGTACGACGGCTGCGGCTACGGCTGGGCCGGCGTCGCCCGGTCCGTCCTCCACCACCGGGCGCCCGAGCTGGCGGGCCGGATGGGTTTCGACCCGGAGGCGGGGATGTTCGTCGCGTACGGGGATGATCCGGAGGCGCTGCGGCTGCTCGGCGTCCATCTGCGGCGGGCGCTGACGGACCGGGAGGCCCTGCGGGAGCTGATCGAGTCCGGGGAGCCGGACTGGTTCGACTGAACCGGACGCTCCGACGGGACGTCGGATATGTCGTGATCATGGCGCTGACCCCGGCTGATTCCGGCACCCGGCGGGGTGCTCACCGGGCGGGCCCGGCCGGACGCGTGACCTCGCGTCCGGCCGGGCCCCTTCGTATGACGGGCGCCGTCAGCCGCCGTGCGGACCGCGCCGGGCCGTCACGGTCGCCGTGAAGACCTCGTGGTCGTGCTGGACGGCGGTGACCCGGGTGGCCGACCGGTCACCGGGCACATCGCCGAGGGGCTCGGCCTCGATACGGCAGGGGGCGTCGAACTCCACATAGCGGAGGAAGCGGGTGTCCATGCCGGTGATGACCGCGAACTCCGGCTGGGCTGCGGCATGGGCGGCCTGCCGGGCGGCTTCGAGGAGCAGCATCCCGGGGGCGTGGTCGACGGGGTGGTCGAAGAGGACCGGATGGTCGAGGTCGACCCGGAGGAGATAGCGCCCCGGGGCGCCGCCGTCGGAGAGGACCACATCGCGCTCGCGGTCGCGCCCCACCAGCCGGGCGTCGAGCGGGGCGGTCGGCTCGGGGCAGCGGGAGAGGGCGTGGTCGAGGTCGGCGTAGGCGCCGCGCAGCCGGGAGTAGACGGCGGGCGCCTGGTTGGCGAAGCGGGTCACGGCGCTGCCGAGGACGACACCGTTGCGGGTGATGCCGACGTCCATGGTGAGGGCGGCGAGCCGGGAGGCGCGGCGGACGATGTCGAAGCATCTGACATAGAGCCCGAGTTCGGCCGGGGTGGCCGCCCCGGACAGGGCGTCCGGTTCGACGTTCCAGGCGAGGTGTTCCCAGATCTGCCGGTGGCCGAAGGGCGCGCCGTAGCCGAGGTGGCTGAGTAAGGGCACCACCTGGCGGACGGTCTCCGCGACCAGGAGGGGGTCGTGCGATCCCCGTACCACGTCGTAGAAGCTATGGGTCCTGGGCCACTGCGCGGTGAGGACGAACTCGTCGTCGGTGATCGCTTCGAAGCTGGTCAGCAACACCTCACTCTGGGCCGCTTTGTGCACATAGTGACGAGGGATCACTGTGGTGAGGTCGGCGAACTGCGTGGCAAGGAGTGTCATCTGCTTCTCTCCGGAAGACGTCGGCCGGCGCGAGCGCCCTACGGGAGCCCGTCGCCAACAGACACGGTCGTGAACAGGGAGAACTGTCGCGCCAGGCCCGGCGAGCATTAAGATAAAGGACGGTCGTTTTCTTTGTCGAGGAGTCAACGAGTGGTAAACAAACTGGCGCGTGGAACCGAACGGCCCCCTCAGGAGCGCGCGGTGAAGACGCGCCAGACGATCCTGCGTGCGGCGGCGGAGGTCTTCGACGAGGTCGGATTCAGTGCCGCCGCGGTCCGCCGGATCATCAAGCGGGCGCGGGTCACACAGGGCGCGATGTACTTCCACTTCGCCTCGAAGGAGGACCTGGCGCGCGAGGTGATGTTCAGCCAGGCGGACGATCTGGTGCTGCCCGGGGGGCCGGACGGTCTCCAGCGGCTGATCGACATCACCTTCTATCTGGCACGGGAGCTGCGGACCAATCCGGTGCTGCGGGGCGGGGTCCGGCTCGCCGTCGAGCAGGGTGCTTTCGGTATGCGGGAGGAGCGCCCGTACCAGCAGTGGGCGGATGTCTTCCAGGAGCAGCTGAACGCCGCCCGGGAGCGTGGTGAACTCGCCGACGCCGTCGATGTCCAGGAGGTGTCCTGGGTCCTGGTCAGCGCGTTCTCCGGGATGCAGCTGTTCTCGCAGATCACCACCGGCCGGGAGGACCTCCCGTACCGGATCTCCACGCTGTGGCGCTATCTGCTGCCGGGGGTGGCCTCCGGGAAGGCGCGGGAGTCGCTCCGGCTGGACCTGGACATGGACCAGGGCCGGGATCCGGACCCGGTCCCAGCCCCGGACGCGGACCGGGACCTGGACTCCCGGGAGCCCCATGAGGGGTCCGGGAGACCCCGGTGACCATCACGCTGGTCGGCGCGACCGGCTTTGTCGGGGGGATGGTCCTGCGGGAGCTGCTCGGGCGCGGGGCGCGGGTCCGGGCGATCGTGCGGACGGTTCCGCTTGGCCCCGCCGGGCCGGGCCACGCAGCCCCCGGGGAGCCCGGTTCGGTGGAGTGGGTACGGGGTGATCTCACCGATCCGGCGTCGCTGCGGGGGGTGTGCGCGGGCAGTGACGTACTGCTCCAGCTCGCCTCGTACATCGGTCCCGACACGGCCGTCTGCGAGGCGGTCAATGTACGAGGCACCGAGGCGGTGGTGAGTGAGGCCCGGCGGGCCGGGGTGGGGCGGTTGGTGCAGTTGTCGACCACCGCGGTGTACGGGACGGGACCGCACCGGGACATCGAGGTGGGCGAGGTCGAGCCGGATCCGGTCTCGGCGGCGAGCGCCTCCCGGCTGCGGGGTGAGCGTCCGGTCCTGGAGGCGGGCGGCACGGTGCTGCGGCCGGGGCTGGTCCTCGGCGCGGGGGACCGCTGGGTGGTCCCGGCGATAGCGGACGCGCTGCGGCGGGTCCCGGCGCGGTGGGACGGGGGGCGGGCGGTGCTCTCCCTGGTGGATGTGGCGGATCTGGCGCGGCTGATCGCGACGGTGGCGATGGGCGGGCCGCGCGAGGGGGACGAGGGGGGCCGGGAGGAAGCGCCGCAGGGGGCGTGGCAGGGGCTGCCGGGCGGGATCCACCACGCCGGGCATCCCCTGCCGGTGAGCATCGGCCGGCTGATCTCGGCGCTGGCCCGGTACGGGATCGTCCGGGAGCCCGAGGAGGAGTGGCCGCTGGGCCGGTGTCTGGCGCGGCTGGAGGCGACCCCGGGGTGGGTGAGCCCGCGTCAGTTCACGCTGCTGGCACAGGATCACTGGTACCGCAGCGAGCGGACCTGGCGGCTGACCGGGGTCGCCCCGTCCCCGGACCCCCTCGCGGGGCTGGCGGGCGCGGCCTCGTGGTACCGGGATTTCCTGCGGTTCGGGCCTTGCGGCCCGGTGTGAGCGGGTCCGTCCCGGAGCACACCCGTATCCCCCGCCCCTGTATCCCCGGGTGATCCGGCCCCACCGCTCACGACCCCGCGCCTCGGGCCCGGGTCGGGGCCGGCCCCGAAACCCCGCTCCTCAAACTCCCCCGGACTCCGTCCGGGGGGACCCCCACGAGGCTAGGTTTTCCGAGCGCCCCGGGCCCTGGTCGGGGGCCAGCCCCCGAACCCCTGCTCCTCAAACGCCGGAGGGGCTTGATTTTGAGGCCCCTGCTCCTCAAACTCCCCCGGACTCCGTCCGGGGGGACCCCCACGGGGCTGAACCACCTTCCGGTGGCACTGGGTGCCGCCGAGCCCAGCGGCCCGGGGACGGCCGCCGGACCCGTACCCCGAAAGGGCCCGCCGGGCCGGTGTGTCAGCGGGGGGCCGGGACGGTCGCGGGTTCCCGGGGCGGGGGGTCGTCGCAGGGGGCGGGCAGCAGGCCCCGGCGGGCGATGTCCCACAGCCGCAGGGTCCGGTCGAGGTCGGCGGCCGGGGCCTCCGGGCCGGGGGGCAGCGGCTCCGGGCCGCCGTCCCGGTGCGGCGGGCGGACGCCCGCGCTCCGGAGGAAGAGCGCGGCCAGCGCCGAGACCTCCTCCGGGGAGACCCCGGGCGGCAGTTCGCCCACCGCCCGGGACTCCTCCGCCAGCCGCAGCACCACCGGGTGCCAGACCCGGGACCAGCGGACCTCCCCCTGCGGATGCTCCTGCTCCAACAGGGCCGCGCTGCGCACCGCCGTGGAGCGGTGGGCGGCCCGCAGCACACCCGCCACCACGGCGGAGAGCCGCTCCAGCGGGGTGCCGACCCCGGCGAGCGCGTCGGCGACCGCCGCCTCCACCACCGTCAGCGCCTCGCTCACCACCGCGTCGGCCAGATCGCTCTTGGACTCGAAGTGGAAGGTGAGGGCCCCGGTGGAGACCTCCGCCGTCTGGGTGATGCGGCGTACCGACGTACCCGCGTAGCCACCGCGGCCGAACTCCTCGGCGGCGGCCCGGATGAGGGCGGCACGTGTGCGTGCCACCCGGTCCTGTTTGATCATTCTGCCTGTCCTCGTCTCCGGCTCCCTGGCCTCCCGGACCGTCCGGGTGACGGATCCTGAATACCGGAAGCCGGACATCCGCGTCTCAGTCACCGAGGGCGGCGAGGCGCAAATGCGGTCCCGCCTCGGCGGTGAGGCCGAGCCGGTCCAGGGTCCTGCCGTACAGCAGCCGGGCGTAGGTGTCGTCCGGCCGCTCCTCCACCAGCGGCCCGAGCGCCGCCCGCGCACGGTTGAGCTGCGCGGAGGCGAAGTACGCACGCGCCGCGAGCATCCGTACCCCCCGATCACCGGCGAACTCCTCCTGGAGCGGGGCCAGCAGGGTCAACGCCCCCAGTGGGTCCCGCTGTTCCATGAGGGATTCGGCCCAGCGCATCCGGGCGACCTCCGCCGGGAGCGCGGCCCGGGGCGCGCCGCCGTCCAGGAACTCCCCGATCGCCTCCGGGGACTGGGCGCCCGCCAGCGCCCGGTCCCCGACCACGAGCGAGGGGGAGGTACGGACCTTGCGCGCCTTGCCCTGGAGCAGCAGCTCGCGGACGAGCCCTTCGCCCGCGCCGCCCGCGAGCAGTGCGGGGCCCTCGGGGAACCCTCCGGCGAGGGCGGCGTCCCGCAGCACGGCCGGGTCGCCGATGTTCCGGCCCTCGATGAAGTACGCCCGCAGCACGGCCTCGGCGACCGCGCCCTGGACGGCGGCGCCCGCGCGCTCATGGGCGAGGGCGATGAGGCGGTGGGCGTCATGGCTGCTCACCCGCCAGCCCGCGCCCCAGCGGCGGCCGAGCCCCTCCGCCGCCGCGACCTCGGAGATCCGTACCCGGTTCTGGGCCGGGGTGAGTCCGGGGGCGCAGGCGCGCAGGGCCTCGTCCATGAGGGGGTCGCGCAGGGCCTCGTCCAGCGGGATCGCCTCGGCGGGGGCGGTCGGATCGATACGGAACGGGCGCCAGACCACCTCGGCGTCCGGGCGGTCCGCGAGGGCCCGCTCCAGGCGGCGCTTGCCGATGAAGGCCCACGCACATACGACATCTGCCCAGATCTCGATTCGCATGACCAGAACGATAGACGACTGGCGTTGGTTAGGCAACATCTGTTGTTTAGTTGGTTCGACCGGGTGCTCTCCCAGGTTGCCGGGGGGCGGGCCGGCGGCCAAGACCCGTCAGGGGTGCCCGATCGGGTATTGCGGACGGGGCCGTTCCGGCTGGCCGCTCGGGGGCCCGCTCTGGGGATTGCCGGGGCCCGCGCCCCGGGCGGAAGGTGTGGGCGTCGGACCGAAGCCAGGCCGACTTCCCGACCCGGCCACCGTGCGCGACGGCCGGCACCCCCCACGGACGGCCGTGGAGTGGACGGTCCGGAGCAGGAGCCGGCCGGGCCGTCCACTTCTCAGCTCCCCCGGCCCACCCGGTCGACAGCCTTCATGTCCCCATGTCCCCATGTCCTCATGCCCCGCGCCCCGCGCCGCTCTCCCCGCGCCCCGCGCCGCTCTCCCCTCCCCCCTCTCACGCTCCGGACCGTCCGTCACTCCTGACTCCTGAGGAGACACGCATGACCACCGCCACCACGAGCATCGGCTTCGGGGCCTTCATCTCCCCCCTGCACCCGCCGGGCGAGGCACCCGACCTCCAGATGTGGCGTGATCTGGACCTGATCTCCTGGCTCGACGACCTGGGCCTGGACGAGGTGTGGGTCGGGGAGCACCACTCCGGCGGCTGGGGCACGATCGCCTCGCCGGAGGTCTTCCTCGCCGCCGCCGCCGAGCGCACCCGGCGCATCCGGCTGGGCACCGGGGTGGTCAGCCTCCCGTACCACCACCCCTTCCACGCGGCCTCGCGGCTGGTGCAGCTGGACCATATGACCCGGGGCCGGGTCCTCTTCGGTGTGGGCTCCGGCTCCTCCCCGGCGGACGCGCACATGATCGGCGTCGAGCCGTCCGACACCCGGCGCATGACCGGGGAGGCGCTGGATGTGATCATGCCGCTGCTCCGCGGCGAGGTGGTGACCCGCTCCACCGACTGGTTCACCCTGCGGGACGCGCGGCTGCATCTGACGCCGTACTCGCCCGGGTTCGAGGTGGCGATCTCCAGCGCCTCGTCGCCGGTGAGCATGCGCTTCGCGGGGGCGTACGGGCTGAGCCCGCTCTCCTTCGGCGCGCCCGTCCCGGGGGCTCCCCTCATCGATCTGGCGGCCCAGTGGGCGCATGCCGAGAAGGCGGCGCGGGACGCGGGGCGGGCCATGGACCGCCGGGACTGGCGGATCGTCCTGCCGGTCCATGTCGCCGAGACCACCAAGCAGGCGTACGCGGATGTCCGCGAGGGCTTCCAGCGGTTCGCGTACGGGTACTTCCGCGACACCCTCGGGCTGCCGGTCGAGTTCCCCGGGGTGCCCTCCGGTGAGGAGATCGCGGCGATGGCGGAGTCGGGCGCGGCGATCGTGGGGTCCGTGGAGGACTGTGTGGCGGCCGTGGAGCGGCTGGCCGAGCGGACCGGCGGCTTCGGACGGCTGCTGGTCGCGGTGAACGACTGGGCCCCGCGGGAGCAGACGCGGCGCAGCTTCGAACTCCTGGCCCGCTATGTCGCCCCCCGGTTCGACGGGCGGCTGCGGAGTGTGGAGGGGTCGGCGCGCTGGGTCCAGGAGAACCGTTCGGCCTTTGTCGGCAAGGCGGTCGCGGCCTTCCAGCGGGCGGCCTCCGGCACCGCGGTCTGAGCGATGGGCCTGCGGCGGCTCCGCTCCCGGCTCACGACCCGTTTCCGAACCGGTTGGCGGGCCTCGCGGTCCCCTTCACGAACCCGGGTCCGGGCCAGGGCCCGGACCCGACTCAGGGCGGCGGCGCTGCGCTGCCTGCTCTGACCAGGGATTATCGGCACCGGTCGGCTGCCCTCGACCGGTTGCCGCACCTCCGTACACCCTCGTGACGGCCGGGACAGAGGCGCCTTGACGCGCGCCCTCCCGGCCTTCTTCATGTTGCGGCGCCACTGTTGGTGGAGGCCCCGACGGTTCCGGCCCGTCGGGGCAGCAGGAGCAGCAGGAGCAGCAGGAGCAGCAGGAGCAGCAGGGTCGGGGTAGGTCAGTGGTCAGTGGTCAGTGGTCAGTGGTCAGTGGTCAGTGGTCAGTCGAGGGTGACCGTCGGCGCGTACAGGTCGATCCACGCGGACAGTTCCAGGACGCGCTCCAGACCGTGCCGGGTCGAGATGTCCATCGCCGCCGGGTCCATGGCGACGGCGCGGTTCAGCCAGCCGTCGTCCACCATGGCGAAGAGCGTGTCGTTCCGCTCGGCGGCGACCTGCTTGGCCTCCTGCTGGAGGGCCTGCTGGTAGAAGGGGTCCTGGGTGGAGGGGTAGGGGGCCTTCTTGCGGTCGGCGACCGACGCGGGGAGCAGATCACGGACGGCGGCGCGCAGCAGGCTCTTCTCCCGGCCGTCGAAGGTCTTCAGGCTCCAGGGCGTGTTGAAGACATACTCGGTCAGCCGGTGGTCGCAGAAGGGCACCCGCACCTCCAGGCCGGTGGCCATGCTCATGCGGTCCTTCCGCTCCAGCAGGGACGGCATCCACCGGGTGAGGTTGAGATAGCCGATGCGGCGCATCCGGGCCTCCAGGCCGTCCTCGCCGGGGAGCCGGGGCACCTCGGCGACGGCGTCGGCGTACCGGTCCGCCTGGTACTCGGCGAGCCGCAGCCGTTCCCTGACCTCGGGACGCAGCAGCTTCAGCGCCCGCTGTTCGGCCTCGCCGAAGAGCGCGGTCCAGGGGAAGGTCTCGGCGGCGCGGGCGGCGGGGTGGTGGAACCAGAGGTAGCCGCCGAAGAGTTCGTCGGCCGCCTCGCCGGAGAGGGCGACGGTGGAGTGCTCGCGTACGGCGCGGAAGAGGAGGTGGAGGGAGAGGTCCATGTCGCCGTGGGGTCCGGGCAGATCGCGGGCGCGTACGGTGGCGCGCCGCACGGCGGGGTCGGCCAGGGCCCGGGAGTCGAGGACGATGTCGTGGTGGTCGGTGCCGACATGGGCGACGACCTCGCGGATGAAGGGCGCGTCCTGGGTCTCGCGCAGTTCCGTCGTACGGAAGGTGGTGGAGCTGTCGGCGAAGTCGACGGAGAAGGTGCGGACGCGCTCGCCGGATCCGTCCCGCCGGGGGTCGGTGGAGCGCTCCCGGCCGGCACCGGTGGACTGTTCGCGCCGCAGGCCCCGGGCGGTGAGTCCGGCCAGTGCGCTGGAGTCCAGTCCGCCGGAGAGGAGGAGGCAGCGGGGTACGTCGGCGACCATCTGGCGGGTGGCGATGTCCTCCAGCAGCTCCCGTACCCGGGCGACGGTGGTGTCCCGGTCGTCGGTGTGCTCCTGGGCCTCCAGCCGCCAGTAGGTGTGGGTGCGCTGCCCGGAGCGGTCGTGGACGAGGTAGGTGCCGGGGAGCATTTCGCGCATCCCGCGCCAGACGGCCTCGCCGGGGGTACGGGTGAACTGGAACATCTCGCGGAGCCCGGCGGCGTCCACGGTGCGGTCCGCCTCCGGGTGGGCGAGCAGGGACTTGGGTTCGGAGCCGAAGAGGATGCCGTCCGGGGTGGGGACGTAGAAGAGGGGTTTGACGCCGGCCCGGTCGCGGACGAGGAGCAGCCGCTCGGCGCGGGAGTCCCAGAGGGCGAAGGCGAACATGCCGTTGAGCTTCTCGACGCAGGCGTCGCCCCATTCGGCGTAGGCCCGCAGGACGACCTCGGTGTCGCTGCGGGTGGTGAAGGCATGGCCCCGGCCGACGAGGAGTTCGCGCAGCTCGCGGTAGTTGTAGACCTCGCCGCTGTAGGTGATGACCAGTTCGTCGCGGGGGCCGCCGCCGGGGGCCCGTACCGCCATGGGCTGGCGTCCGCCGTCCAGGTCGATGATGGCGAGCCGGCTGTGGGCGAGGGCCGCGTGGGGTGAGGTCCAGACTCCGTTGGCGTCGGGGCCCCGACAGCTGAGGGTCGTGTTCATGGCGTCGACCGTGTCCCGGTGGTGGGTCAGGTCATGGGCGAAGGACACCCATCCGGTGATACCGCACATGGGGTGGCTTACCTCCAGGGGTCGGCGGCCGTACACGGGGGGGCACCGCGCGACGGCGGGGTGGGCGGTACGCGGGGCGCGGCACGGCGCGGCGCGGGCGTCCGGCGGGAACACCGGTCCGCCGGATCGTACGGTCGTTCACCCGGCGGGCCCGAGCCCCGCCGGAGCGCACGAAAGGGGGTGCCCGTTCGTGCGGTGGCGGGGCCCGTTCGTGCTGGTCGTCCGGGTCTCCGGTACGGGGGTCAGCGCGTGCGACGCTGCGCGTGCGCGCCCTCCATGGCATGCCGGGCGCCTCGACCCTGGGCCGTACCGGGCGCCTTGGCTCCGGGTTGTGCTGGGACGCCGTGCCGGGCTCCTCGGCTTCGGTTCATACCGGGACCGGGACCGGGACCGGCGCCTCGTACACCCGACCGCGCCGGGGCGTCCTCCCGTACACCCAACTATCCAACACATGTTGTCTAAGCATCACTCGTTGGCTACTCTGATGTCCGACGGCCGGTGGACGGGCCGCTCGACTCCCCCTATCTGACATGAGGTCGAACGCCATGGGACCCTGGCTCGCACCGCTGGTGCTGGCGCTCTTCACCTTCGGCACCGCGGACTTCGTGGTCGCGGGCATCCTCCGGGAGCTGGCCGACGGCCTCGACACCAGCGAGGCCGCCGCCGGGCAGCTGGTGACGGTCTACTCGATCGTCTACGCGGTCGCCGCGCCCCTCGCCGCGGTCGTCACCACCCGCGTCGCCCGGCGCACCCTCGCCGCGTACTCCCTCCTGCTGTTCATCGCGGGGAACGTCATCGCCGCGACCGCGCCCTCGTACGAGGTGCTGATGGCCTCCCGGGTGCTCAGCGCCGTCGCCGCCGCCGCGGTCACGCCCATGTGCTTCGGCGCGGCGGGCACCCTGCCGCCACCGGGCCAGCGTGGCAAGGCGCTCGGAATGCTGAGCGGCGGCATCATGCTCGCCCAGCTGCTCGGCGTGCCCATGGGCACCTGGCTGGGCGGCACCTGGGGCTGGCAGGCCGCGTTCTGGATGTGTGTGGTCCTCGGCGTCGTCGTCCTCGTCAGCATGCTGACCCTGCTGCCCCGCCTCGACCCGCCGCCGCCGATGGGGCTGCGCGAGCGGCTCGCCCCGGTCACCCAGGGGCCTATCCTGCGCGGTCTGAGCGCGATGATGCTGCTCTCCGCCGGAAGCATGATGATGATGACGTACATCGCCCCCATCAGCGAGAAGGCGAGCGGCGTCGACACCAACGGCATCGCGGCGCTGTTCATCGCGGCGGGTCTGGCGGGTGTGGTCGCCACCCAGATCGGCGGGACCGCCAGCGACAGGCTCGGCGCGCTGCGTACCGTCACCATCGGCGCCACCACGCTGGTCGTCGCGATGGTGGGGCTCTCCTCGGCGGTCGTCTGGGGCGACGCCCCGTTCTGGACCCTGATCCTCGTGGTGATGGTCATGGCCTTCGGCATCGGCATGCTGAACCCGCCGCTCAATGTCTGGCTGCTGAGCCGCTCGGGCAACTCCAGCAATGAGGTGATGGCGCTCAACGCGAGCGTGATGTACCTGGGCACCTCCCTCGGCGGAGTCGCCGGCGGGGTGCTGCTGAGCGGCTCGGGGGCGGTGGGGCTGCCCATCCTGGCGGTGGTGGAGACGATCCTGGTCGTCCTGCTGGTCGCCACGGCGGGGCGGAGCGGTGACACGTCCGACCCGTCCTCCGGGGGCGGCAGCAAGTCGGCGCTTCCGGCCCAGGCGCACTGAGACCGCGCCTGCGGGCGTACGGACACGGCGACCCCGGGCCCCACGGCCGCCCGGGGTCGCCGTACCGCTTGTCCGGTCGTATCGCTTGTCCGGTCGTATCGCTTGACGGCTGTACCGCTTGTCCAGCCGTACCGGGTCGCCGTACCGCTTGACAGGCCACCCAGGCCGCCTGGGTCACCCGCCACCCGCCGCCGGTGACCTGGGCAGTCGCGCGAAAAGGGGCTGGTGCCCCCCTCCCACCCCTGCTAGATTCGCGCTCATGTTCCTTCTCTTGGCATAGGCACGCCCGACCCCGCGACCGCGCATCGCGCTCGCGGCACTTCGGCGTCCCTTTTTTCCGCCTCGATCGAGGAACTTTTTCATGTCTCAGCCCGTTGTCGGGCGGCCTTCGTATGCCGCCGTCCTGCGCCTGCCCCACGCCCGACGCACGTTCGGTGCCGCCTTGGTGGGGCGGCTCTCGTACGGAATCGTCGCCCTGTCCGTGATGCTGGCGGTGACCCGTTCCACCGGCTCGTATGCCGTGGCCGGCACCATCATGGCGCTGTTCGGCGCCACGAGCGTCCTGCTCTCCCCGTTCCGGGCGGCCCTGGTCGACCGCCATGGCCCACGCCCCGCACTGCTGCCGATGGCGCTGCTCTACGCGGGTCTCCTCGGCGCCCTCGCGGCGGCCTCCTGGCGCCCCGGCACCTCGGCCCTCCTCCTCGGCGTTCTGGCCGCCGCCGCAGGTGCCGCGACACCGCCGCTCGGCCCCTCGATGCGCGCCATCTGGCGGGAACTCACCGACGAACCCGCCCTGTTGCAGAGGGCGTTCAGCCTGGACGGCGTCGCGGAGGAGATCCTGTTCGTCTCCGGTCCGCTGCTGGTCGGCGCCCTGGTGCAGATCGCGCACCCGGCCGCCGGAATCGTGGCGAGCGCGCTTCTCGTGGCGGTGGGGACCTGCGCGTTCGTCCTGTCACCGGCCGTACGGGACGTGCGCCCCGCCACCGCCGACCCGACGGCGGCCGCCCCTTCCCCCGCGCGGGGCAAGGGCGCACTGCTGCTGGGCCCGCCCATCGTGGCCGCCGGGGTCGGGCTGGCGCTGGGCGCCATGGATCTGCTCGTCCTCGCCTTCGCCGCCCAGCAGGACCACGGCGACTCGGTGGTCGCCTGGATCCTCGCGGCCCTCTCGGCGGGCAGCGCGGCCGGCGGGCTGCTGAACGGCGCCATCAACTGGCGCATCAGCACCCGGGTGCGACTGCCGCTGCTCACGGTCGGCCTGGCCCTCGCCCTGGCCGCCGCCGGACTCGCCCCGGGGCTGGTAACCCTGACCCTGGCCGTGGCCTGCGCCGGCTTCTTCGTGGCACCGGCCCTGACCACGGCCTATCTGCTGGCGGACGAGACCGCGTCCCCGGCCCGCCGCACCCAGGCGGGCGCCTGGGTGAACACCGCCGTGAACGCGGGCATCTCCATCGGCACCGCAACGGCGGGCCTGCTGGTGGCCCAACTCCCCCTGGGCCTCTGCTTCGCCCTCGCGGGCGGCATCACCCTCCTGTCGGCCCTGGCCTGCACCGGCCGCCGGGCCCCGTCCTCGGTGAGGAGCACTCCGCCGTCTGTCCCGTCGTCCATCCCCGTGGCGGTCCCGACGGCGTCCGACACCTCCCGGGCGGTCTGATCACCCGGCCCGTGGAAGGCTGCCGAACCATGGTTCGGGCGACTTGGCTCCGCTGACTGGGCCACTATGAAGACATGGCGATGTGGCAGCGCGTGTGTTGGTGGGGGCTGGCTCTGCTGGGGGCCGGTGCGGGGGTGGGGCTGCTGGTGTGGGTGACGGTGTCGCACCCCGAGGGGTCCGCGCAGGGCTGGGGCGTCGTGGGCGCGGTGGCGGGGTTGATCGCGGCCGGGGCGGCGTTGTGGCAGTTGCGGGTGGCGGCCTCCGCCACCCCGGCGCCGGCTCCGCCCCCGGCGCCATCGCCGTCGACGGCACCGGTGGTCGCGGAGCGGGGGGCGATCGTGGCGCAGGGAAACGTGACCCGTTCCTCGACCAGGTACATCGGCACACCCCCTGCGGCGCACTCCCCCGGCACCTCGGGGGCGGCAGTTGGCCCGGACGGGCTGGTGGGCCGGGACGGCGCGATCGTGGCCGGCGGTGACATCGAGGACTCGAACACGGAGTACCGTTCGTGATCGGAAAGCGCGCTCCTTCGCCGGAGCCGCCCGAGGTGCCCGCGCCCCTCCAGGGCACCCATGGTGCGATCGTCGCGGGCGGCGACATCAGCAACTCGGTGACCCAGCACATCGAGGCACAGCAGGCGTTCGTGCTCTCCCCCGACGCGCACGGCCCGATCCCGGCCGACGCCGCAGGTCACGGGGTGTCGAACATCCCGGCCACCGTCGCCGGGGGATTCGTCGGCCGGACAGCCGAGCTGGCGGCCCTGGACGAGGCGTTCACCGGCCCGGGAGAGGTTCTCGTCCAGGCGGTGCACGGGCTGGGCGGGGTCGGGAAGTCGGCGCTCGCCGCGCGGTGGGCCGCCGGGCGGCACGAGACGGTGCGGTGGTGGGTCACCGCCGACACCGCGCCCTCGGTCGACGCCGGGGTGGCGGCGCTGGCCCGGGCCCTTCAGCCCGGTCTGGCCGGACTCCCCGTCGAAGTGCAGACCGAACGCGCGATCCGGTGGCTCGCCGACCACCCGGACCGGTGGCTGCTGGTGCTCGACAATGTTGAGGCAACCGCCCACATCCGCCCGTTGCTGGACCGGATCCCCGGCGGCAGGATGCTCGTCACCACGCGGCTGGCCAGCGGATGGCACCGCCATGCCACCATTGTGCGGCTGGGCGTACTCGACCCGGCCGACGCGGTCGAGCTGTTCACCCGCATCCTCACCCAGCACGGACCACGCGACCGCACCGGTGCCGACGCGGTCTGCACCGAGCTGGGACAGCTCGCTCTGGCGGTGGAGCAAGCCGCCGCCTACTGCGCCGAGACCGGCACCACCCCGGGCACCTACCTGGACCGGCTCGGCTCCTGGCCCGCGACGATGTACGCCGCCACCGCCGAGGGCGGCGACTCGGCACGCACCTGTGCCCGCATCTGGCGCCTCACCCTGGACCGCGTCGACACCACCCCGCTCGCCGGGGACCTGTTGCGCCTGCTGGCCTGGTACGCCCCCGACCGCATCCCCCGCGACCTCTTGGGCCCCCTGGCCCCACCCCCCGAAGTCGACGCCGCGATCGGCCGGCTCGCGGCCTACAACATGATCACCGACAACCACGACGACACCCTCACGGTGCACCGCCTGGTCCAAGCCCTCGCCCGCACCCCCGACCCCGACGACCCCCACCGCCAGGCCGACGACCTCGACCGGGCCCGGGACGGCGCCGCGCGACTCCTCGCCACGGCGTACCCCAGCGACGCGGAACACCCCGCGAACTGGCCCCGGTACCAGGCGCTCCTCCCTCACACCGACGCTCTCGTCAGCCATCACACTGGTGAACACGACACCACTGACACCGCCCACGTCCTCGACCGGGTCGCCACTTACCGGCAAGGCCAAGGCACACCAGCCCTGGCCGTACCAGCCTTGCAACGCGCACTCGCCGCACGGAAGCGGGTACTGGGCAAGGACCACCCGGGCACGCTCACCTCACGTAACAACCTCGCCTTGGCGTATCAGTCAGCGGGCGACCTGGACCGCGCCATCCCCCTGCACCAGGCAACCCTCACCGACGCCGAGCGAGTCCTGGGCCAAGACCACCCGAACACGCTCAGCTCACGTAACAACCTCGCCTTGGCGTATCAGTCAGCGGGCGACCTGGACCGCGCCATCCCCCTGTACGAGGCAACCCTCACCGCGCGGGAACGGGTCCTAGGCCAAGATCACCCGAAAACGCTCACCTCACGACGCAACCTCGCCGTGGCGTACGCGTCAACGGGTGACCTGGACCGCGCCATCCCCCTGTTTGAGGCAACTCTCACCGACGCCGAGCGGGTCCTGAGCCAGGGACACCCCTTCATTGAGAAGGTGCGTTTGAACTTGGAGCGTGCGCGATCCGCGTAGCAGAGGGCTGTTGGTGTGCCGTCGATTGTCCCGAGGGGGCCGAGGGGCCTTCCCCAACGGTCCACGTCCGCAGCCGGTCGCAGGCACCCCGCCAGTTGCGTCGATCACCCGAATGAGACGGCCTCGAACCGTCGGCGAGCCCCGCAGACCTACTCGGTGACCGTCTGGAGGTCAGCGTCGAGGACGGTGGGGAGGTGGTCGCTGGCGTCGCGTGCGCTGGGTGTGTCGTGGGTCCCGTACACCTTCGGGGTGAAGCCCCGGTGGAGGATGTGGTCCAGGGTGAGGGGGACCTTCTCGTTGTCGTACGCGTAGCCGACCGTGGGCTCTCGCCAGGTGCCGAGGTGGGCCTGGGGATCGCACCACCCCGATGCGAGGAGCACCTGGAGTGCGCGCCGGTCCATGCCGCCGAACCGGCCGTTGTCGGTGAGGTGCCGGTAGCGGGCGTGGAGGTTGCGGGGGATCGCGGCCCAGTCGTCGGGGTCCTGGTCGTGGATGCCGGAGCAGTTGAGGTCGCCGAGGAGGAGGGCTCGGTCGGGGGCGCCCGGGAAGGGGCCTGCGTGGTCGGTGAGCCACTGGGCCTCGCGCAGTCGGCTCTCGCCGTCGGTGTGGGTGAGGTGCGTGGCGAGGGCCAGGAGGTCGAGGCTGTCGTCGTCCCCGGCCTGCACCGGCCGCAGCCGGCCGTGGATCAGGGCGTGGTGGAAGACCCCGACCCCGGTGGTGCGGCGGCCGAGGAGCCTCAGCCTGGAGGGCCGGTACAGCAGCGCGGTGTGGTTGCGGCCGTCACCGATCCCGTCCCGGACCATCGCCACCGGGTTCATCTCCAGGGCGCGGCACATCCAGTGCAGACGGCGTTCCTCACCCTCGTCCCAGAAGGTGCATTCCTGGAGCGCGAGCACATCGGGCGCCAGGTCCGCGAGGATGTCGGCCTGCTGGTGGAAGCGCCGCTCGGAGGGGCCGTCGATGCCGCCGCAGCGCAGATTCCAGGTGACGGCACGCAGACGTACGGACATGGATGTCCCTTCAGGTGGATTGGGGGCCCGCGCGGGCGGCGGTCCTGGTCACCCGCCCCCTCGCCGCCGGGCCCGGGGCAGGTGCGTCCGGCACCCGAGGGGGCGGGCGGGTCCCGCCCGTGCGGTGGGCGGGGGTTCAGGGAGTCAGCTCCGGGGCTCCGTGTCGGAGCGCGCCCAGGTGGTGCCGGTGTACTCGTGGACGTGATCCCCTCCGTGGTCCGGATCCCGCTCCGTGCAGAACCTCTTGGACCGGTCCGGGTGCAGCTCACCGCAGAGCGCGAGCACACGCTCGTACCGCGTCAGCTCCGTCAGCCGGACCACGACACCGGCCCCCCGGCCCCCGCCGGACCGGCATCGGCGTCCACCATGTGCAGCAGCTCCGTCGTCACCTGCTGGAACTCCCGGTGCCCGGTGAGCCGGGCGTGCCCCAGCACCCACCCGGCGAACTCCCCCAACGGCGGCCCAAGAGGCGACTGCGCGTCGCACCCGGCGCACTGGATCACCCGTACGGTCGGCGCCCCGTCCACCGGGGAGAGCCCCGGCCCTCCGGCAACGGCGGTCGAGGGACCGGTGGGTGTGTCGTGTGTCGTGCTCATCCCTGGCTCCGTCCGGGAGAACGATCGGTGTCATCCCGGACGGTAGGGCGCAGGGGGTGGGGCCATGGGTACAGATCCACCCCCTCTGTTCATGGGTACGGAATGTACCTACGCGGCGTCGACTCCCCACTCCCTCGCCAGTGCGCCGGCCTGGGTCCGGATGGCGGCCGGGCCCGATACCGCGAGGTCGCTGACTGCTGACCTCGCGAACAGGTTGTAGCCCGTTGTCTCCGGGCTGATCCCCTGGGCCTGGGTCAGAAAGTGGACCGTGGCGATCGGCTCACCGGCCAAGCTGTACGCACGGGCCTGCTCGATCGCCTGGTAGGCGCGACGGGTCGCCGAGGGCACGGCCTCCGTCCGCAGATCCGCAGCCACTCGCACCGCGGCCCGCGCCTGCACCAGGTCGGTCCGGAGAGTGAGCGCGTACCCGTCGACCACGCCGCGCCCGAAGACCAGCCACGGATGTGCGTACCCCTCCCCGAGCGCGGAGGCAGCGCGGTCCGCGATGTCCCAGTGCCGCTCGGCCGGGCCGGCGCTCGCCGTCTTCGCGTGGGACAGAGCCACGGCCAGATGGAGCAGCCCGTGCAGCGCCAAGTCCTCCTCATGCCGCTCGGGGCGGAGCAGCGAGGCCGCCGTCAGCGCGAGGTCCACGCGGGCTGCCGCCGCTTCTCCGCCGTCGCGGTGGATGTGTCCCATGTACCAGGCTGCGGCGGCGATGGCGCGCGGGTCGTCAGCGTCCTGAGCGGCTGCCATGGCCCGATCGCCGGTGAGTATCACCAACTCGGGTGCGGGCTGGAAGCTCAGGAACAGCTGTGTGAGGTGGTAGACCTGCGCCAGGAGTGCCAGCGCCGCTCGTCTGTCGGTACCGTCGTGTGCTCGGGCGGCGTGCTGAGCGTCCGCCAGCAGCGCGGGCAACAGGTCGGCGGTGCCGCTGCGGTGGTGGCCGATTCCGTGCCAGACCAGCCAGGCGTGCCGAAGTCGAGCGGTGAGCGCGGCGACGGACGGTGGCTCGCCGTCGGGGGCTGTGATCCGGTACGCCGCCAGGGCTGATCTGATCTGCGGCAGCGCCGGGTGCGCCGGGTTCCGGTAGCTGGCGGAAGCGAGACGGGCATCTCCGGTGAGGTCGGCCAGATCGCTGACGGCCAGGACATCGGCCATCCGCAGAAGCATGGGCAGTCGGGGCATGCGGAGCCGACCGGTCTCGATGGCCTTCCACCACTCGTACGATCTGCCGACCCGCCCGGCGGCGGCAGCACGGGTCAGACCGCGCCGTTCACGCGCTCGGCGGACACGGCGGGCGAAGGTGGCGGACTGCTGCGGCGCGCTTGATTCGGGCATCCTGGTGCTCCGTTCTGACGTCGACACTCAGAACGTACTCCCCTCGTGGGAGCAGACAGATCGAAAGCGTCCTGGATCAGGACGCTTTCCTGGGTGCGTCTGCTCAATGCCCGACGACGTGATCGTCCACCTTTACGGTGACCGTGTCGACGAGGTGTGGCAGCAGATCGACCGTGACCTGAGCAGCACGGCCCCCTTCATCAACTGATGACATCCGGAGCTGACGCGGTCCCGGAACCGCTTCCTCCTCCAGCGACGCCGGGACAACGAACTGTGGGCGCTCCCACGCGTGACGGTCCGCGAACGAAGCGGAGCAGCGAGCCGCAGCTCAAAGGACGGCACCGTGTCGGGCGGCGAACTCGCGAAGCCCAGGAATGTGCCGGGGAGCGTGGAGCAGGTCAGTCGTCAGGGTCCGGAGGGCCGGTCTGCGGAGTTCTTCTGCGGCGGTGCGCTCGATGGCGCGGAGCGCGGCGAAGGTTCGATGTTCGTCGCCGATCTTGTTCCACATGCGGGCTGAGTCGGTGAGGTAGCGGGCGGTGCGTTCGGGGCTGGGGAGCCGGGCGGGGTCGACGCGGCGAAAGTAGTCGATTCCGTCGTCAGGGGTGCCGAGCGAGGTGTAGGTGCTGATCCGGTACATCGCGAGTTCCGCCGGTGTGGCCTTGTGGGTGAACAGGCCGCCGTCGTTGGGGGCCCGGCTGATTCGGCCCTGGGTCTCGTCGGCTTCGCCGAGGAGGTCGATGGCGGTGGTGCGGTCACCGCCGACTCCAGCGCTGTACCCGGCGGTCAGAAGAAGCGCAGTGGCGGCGGCGAGTGTGGAGGGCGGCGGATCCCCGGGGGTACTGGAGATGAGGGCGTGGGCGGTGCGCGCGAGGAACGTCGCTGCGTCCCGGGCACGGCCGGCGCGCCGCATGGTGATGGCGACCATCCTGGCGGCGGCGGCAACAACCTGCGGGTCGCCGCTGGCGCGGGCGGCGGTCAGCGCCCGGTCGCCCGTCGTCCACGCCATGGGTGAGTGCTGTTTCACTGACAGCTCGGTGGCGAGGACATAGCCACGGGCGACGGCGGCGTGGGCGCGGTCCCGTGCCTGGCCAGGTGTGGCGTGGTCGCGGGTCGACTCGGCGGCGGCGAGCAGGGTCGGCAGGACTGCGCCCAGGGCGGCGTAGTGGGCGGAGGCGAACGCGGCGCGAGCGCGGATCAGCGCGGCGGACAGGTCGGCGGGCGGCACCGGTGATGCGGGGACCGGCTCGAACAGGGTCTGCTCCAGCGGCCCGAGAGGTGTGAGGGGCGGAGTGTTGGGTGCGCCGGCCTGGGCTGTTGCAGTGGGTGCGAGGAGCGCGGCGGTGACGGTACCAGTGATGAGGGTGCGGCGTCTCACATCGTCCTCCAAGTCGGCTGCCGGGCTCACCATAGTGGGGTGCGGGGTGCCGATGAGGCCGAAGTGTCCGCCTTGGCCCGTTGGAGTGAGCGCCAGGAGGTGCGGCGGAATGCCTAGGCCGATGGTGATGCGGGCCAGGACGTCGGCGCTGGTGACGCGGCGGTTTCCGCGTTCGATCGCGGAGATGTCGGACTGGGCCAGCCCGGTGCGGGCACCGACGGTGCTCTGGGAGGTTCCGGTGTACTTGCGGTAGCCGCGCAGGAAGGCTCCTATGTCACGTGCGTTGAGGGCACCCAGTATCTCTGGCTGCTCCCATAAGCCAGGCGGGACGGGAAGGTTGTGCACGATCTTCCCCCTCGAAGGGACGAAACAGGGGCCACTCACAGTAGCTCTACAGCTACCTGCTGTCATGTGCTTGAGAGGGCGCGTATAGGGCCGTCCTATAGGCCGATCCTCTGGGCTGCGGCCGGGGTGCGGCGGCATGGTTCGAGAAGTCCCGCGGTGACCGCTCGGGATCCTGCCCGGAGCGGCCCGCACGCCGACATCGAGGAGACAGCCATGAGTACCCTCGCACCTCCCATGTTCGCTGTGCCGGTGGACCACTCTGTTTCCCGGTCGAGGGCTGGCGCGGCAAGCCCGGTCAGGCCGTTCGGGCTGACGCTGGCCCTGCCGGTGATCCGCCCGAGCCTGCCGGAGCCGACCGGGCCCCTGTCGTTCTGCCCCGAGCGCCAGATCACGGTCACCCCTGACGGTGAGCCGTTCATCCACGCCCCGTCGATGAAGAGCGAGTTCCTGACGGTCGCGCAGACGACGGAGGACATGCAGTTGGACGAGGAATCCGAGAACGACACCGACTGAACCGCTGACGGGAGCTGAGACATGACAGTCCTGGTGCTGACCCGCGACCGGCTCGACGCCACCGCGGATCTTGTCGTGGCCGAGCTGACCGGGCGCGGGTTCCCCGTGGTCCGGATCGACCCCGGGGACTTTCCCGAGAGCAGCGGACTTGCCGTCCGCATCGGCCCTGGCCGGGATGGCTGGGAGGGCAGCTGGCGTGGGCAGCACCGGGACCTGAACCTCAATGAGGTCAGCGCGGTCTACTACCGCCGGCCCAGCCCGTTCCGGCTGCATCCCGGCCTGTCCGCAGACGATGCCCGGTGGGCCGGGGCGGAGGCCCGCGCCGGCCTCGGGGGGATCCTCGCCTCCCTGCCCTGTGCGTGGATCAACCATCCCCACCGCAACGCCGTCGCGGATTGCGCCCCGGTGGCACTCGCCACGGCCGCTCGCAGCGGCCTCACCGTCCCACCGTCGCTGATCACCAACGACCCCGACGAGGCCCGGGACTTCGTGGCCTCGCTTCCCGGCGGCCGCGCCGCCTACAAACCGGTCGGCAACTCCGGGCCCAGCATGCATGAGGGCCGGGCGCACGTCCTGTGGACCGCGCCCGTCACCGCCGACCGGATCACCCCGAGCGTCGCCGTTACCGCCCACCTCTTCCAGCAATGGGTGGACAAGGCATACGAGGTCCGACTGACCGCCGTGGACCACACCGTGTTCGCCGCCGAAATCCACGCCGGGTCGGACGCGTCCCGGATCGACTTCCGCCGGGACTACGACGCGCTCACCTACGCCGAGTGCGAGGCCCCCGAACCCATCCGGCGGGGCGTCCGGTCGCTCATGGCCGCCCTCGCGCCGCGCTACGTCGCGATGGACTTCCTCGTTGATGTGGACGGGAGGTGGTACGCGGTCGACGTCAACCCGGGCGGCCAGTACGGATTCGTCCCCCACTTGCGCGACCCCGTCACCCGGGCTCTCGCCGACGCTCTGCAAGGAGAATCACGATGACCACGACCACCGCTCCCGGCGCCTCGGCCGCCGCACGCCGGCGCCTGGCCGACGCTCTCACCTCCGGCGGCGCGCTCGCGCCGGGCTCCCCCTGGTACGAGGCGTTCGCCTCCGTGCCCCGGGAGGTCTTCGCCCCTGAGTTCACCGTCTCGGGCCCGGGCGGGCGCCGGGGCTTCGCCCCGGGGGACCCCGGCTATCTGGACGCCGTCTACACCGACACCACGCTGATCACCCGGCGGGACGGCGGCGGAACCGCGACCAGTTCCTCCAGCCAGCCGTCCCTGATGGCCCGGATGCTGGAGGCGTTCGCTGTCCCGGACGGGGCCCGGGTCCTGGAGATCGGCACCGGCACCGGCTACAACACGGCCCTCCTCTGTCATCGTCTCGGCGCCGACCGGGTCACCACCATCGATGTGGAGCCGGAGCTGACCGCGACCGCCCGCGAACGGCTCACCGAGAGTGGCAACGCGCCCCTGGTCATCACCGGCGACGGCACCGCAGGGTATGCGGAGGTGGCCCCGTACGACGGGATCCTCGCCACCTGCGGAGTCAACCGGATTCCGACCGCCTGGCTCCACCAGGTCCGGCCCGGCGGCATCATCGTGACCAACACCGGCAACGGCATCGCCGTCCTGACCGTCGACGAGGAGGGAAACGCCGACGGTGGCTTCCTCCCCGGCGACGCCGTGTTCATGCGTGCCCGTCCCGGCGTCGGCCACATCACCCCCACCGCCTCGCAGTTCACCGAACTGCTCCTCGGCGGAGACGGTCGGAGCAGGACCGTGGACCTCCCGGCCACCGACGACACGGCAGCCTTCCTCACCGCAGTCGTCCACGCCACAGCGCATGAGATCTGGATGGTCCAGCCCGATGTTGTCGCCATGACCCTGGTGGGCGCGGACAACGGCCTGGACATCTACGGTCTGGTCCACCCCCCGACCGCATCATGGGCCAGGATCACCCCCGGTCACGGCGCCCGGGCGACCGTCGTCCACGGCGGCCCCCGCGATCTGTGGTCCCCCCGGCTCGCACTCACCACCCAGTGGATCGCCGCCGGCCGACCGGGACCCGGTCCCTACACCCTGAGCATCACCGCCACCGGCGGCCACACCCTCCGCCGCACCGGCACCTCCCCGGCGACCTGGACGCTCTGACTCAGCCCCGGGCCGGCCCACGTGGCCCGCACCGCCCAGGGCACTTCGTCTGGATCACCGGCGGCGGCATCCTCGGGCTCTGCGAAGAGAGCCGCACTGTCAGCACCACCGTCTACGGTGCGGTCATGTCGTTCGCCCTGCCCGATGGTCTGCCTCCCGGCCGGTTCCTGTCTTCCGGCCCCGCACACGTGTGGGTCTCGGACGAGCTCCCGCATGGCATGGAGCGTCTATGGCCTCGCCTACTGAGCGAGCGGCCTGCGGTCCGGTTCCGCTTCTGTGCCGGCCCGATGCCCTGGGTAGGCCGGTCGGCCTGGCCGACGTGGATGCCGTCCGCCTGGAGGAGGTGCTGGCCACGGATTTCGCCGAGTACCGGCGCAGGCGGCTGCCCTCCTGGATGGATCCGACACCCGTCCCGGTGCCTGAAGGTGTGGAGCCGTGGCCGCACGACCCCGGGCCGCCTTTCGAGCGGTGGCCGGGTCTGGCACCGCAGGTGCCGGCTGGGGCTCTGGATCCGACGCCCGAGGAGGCGGCGGCGAGCCTGTTGGCCCGGCTCGTCGGGACGGGCGGGTTCGAGCTGGACGAGTGCCGCCTCGTGCTCGTCCCCGCCCGGCGCGGCAGCGATGCTCTGGCGTCGATCGGCTGGTCCGCGGAGGCACCCCTGCCGCTGCTGTGTGCGCTGCTACGGAGCTGGGAGGACCGTTTCGGTGCACAGGTCGTGGCGGTGTTCGGCAGTGAGCTGCACGTTTCGGTCGCGAGGCCTCCCGTCGAAGCGGAACACGCGGATCTGCTCGCTCTGGAGCACCTGCTCTCGACCGCGAACAACATCGTCGATGACCCGCCCACACCTTTCCCCGAGTACGCCATGGACCTTGTGGGACGGACGTCCTGGTCGTTCTGGTGGGACTAGGTCGTGTCTTCAAAGTCCCGTCTGCCGGCCGTGCCCTGGCACGCACACTCGCGATGTTGTCGTCGGTCGCCGATGCTCCGCATGGACTCCC
>NZ_JBEPCY010000020.1:0-129878 GCF_040299965.1 Streptomyces sp. NPDC000594
CTCCTTCGGCTGACCCCAACCACACCAGGGACGGCCGGAGGCTGGCGCGCGCCGGGGGGGGCGGGGGCGGCCCCGGCGCCGGCCCCCCCCCCCGCGCGCCCCCCCGGGGGCCCCCCCCGGAGGCATGCCCGGACCCCGGTCCGGGCGGCCGGAGACGGGTCCGGACCCGGCGCCGCCGCCGGTCCGGGACGGCCGCCGGACTATTCCCGCTTCGCTCTCGGCCGACGCCGCCCCTCCCTCACCGCACCGGCCCATCTGATCAATTAGGTTGGGAACGACGGGCCGGCAGGGCAGTGACGACAAGAAGTGAGCTGATGTCCGAGTGAACACAAGCGGCCGAACGAGGCTCGACCGGATGCCCGAGTGGACCGCTCTGGGCGACCACCGCGAGCGGCTGGGACAGACCCATCTGAGGGACCTCTTCGCGGCCGACCCCCGCCGGGGCGACACCCATGTCCTGCGCGTCGGCGACCTCCGGATCGACTACTCCAAGAACCTGGTCACCGAGGAGACCCTGACCCTGCTGCACGCCCTCGCCGGGGCGAGCGACGTGGCGGGTCTGCGGGACGCCATGTTCCGCGGCGAGAAGATCAATGTCACCGAGGACCGGGCCGTCCTGCACACCGCCCTCCGCGCCCCCCGTGACGCCGTGATCGAGGTCGACGGGGAGAATGTCGTCCCCGGCGTCCACCAGGTCCTCGACCGGATGGACGCCTTCGCCGCACGGGTCCGCGCCGGCGAGTGGACCGGTCATACCGGCAGGCCCGTCAAGAACATCGTCAACATCGGTATCGGCGGATCCGACCTCGGACCGGCGATGGCGTACGAGGTACTGCGCCCCTGGACCGCGCGCGAGTTGACGTTCCGTTTCGTCTCCAATGTGGACGGCGCCGACCTCCATGAGGCGCTGTACGGACTCGACCCCGCCGAGACCCTCTTCATCGTCGCCTCCAAGACCTTCACCACCATCGAGACCATCACCAACGCCACCTCCGCGCGCTCCTGGCTGCTCGACGGTCTGAACGCCGGTCAGGAGGCGGTGGCCCGGCACTTCGTGGCCCTGTCGACCAACGCGGAGAAGGTCGCGGAGTTCGGCATCGACACGACGAACATGTTCGAGTTCTGGGACTGGGTCGGCGGACGGTACTCGTACGACTCGGCCATCGGGCTCTCCCTGATGATCGCGATCGGCCCCGAGCGCTTCCGGGAGATGCTGGACGGCTTCCACCGGGTCGACGAGCACTTCCGGACCGCGCCACCGGAGGAGAACGCACCGCTGCTGCTGGGCCTGCTGGGCGTCTGGTACGGGGCGTTCTTCGACGCGCAGGCCCACGCGGTCCTCCCGTACTCGCACTATCTGAGCCGCTTCACCGCCTATCTCCAGCAGCTCGACATGGAGTCCAACGGCAAGTCGGTCACCCGGGACGGCGAGCCGGTCGGCTGGCAGACCGGCCCGGTGGTGTGGGGCACGCCCGGCACCAATGGCCAGCACGCCTACTACCAGCTGATCCACCAGGGCACCAAGGTGATCCCCGCCGACTTCATCGGCTTCGCCCGGCCCGTGCCGCAGCTCACCGGGGGCCTGGCGGCCCAGCACGATCTGCTGATGGCCAACTTCTTCGCCCAGACCCAGGCACTGGCCTTCGGCCGGACCGCCGAGGAGGTACGGGCCGAGGGGGTGCCGGAGGCACTCGTACCGCACAAGACCTTCGCCGGGAACCACCCCACCACCACCATCCTCGCGGACGAGCTGTCACCCTCCGTCCTCGGCCAGCTGATCGCCCTGTACGAGCACAAGGTCTTCGTCCAGGGCGCGATCTGGAACATCGACTCCTTCGACCAGTGGGGCGTCGAACTCGGCAAGGTCCTCGCCAAGCGGATCGAGCCGGTGCTCACCGGGGCGGCGGACACGGACGGGCTGGACAGCTCGACCGCCGCGCTCACCACCGTCTACCGCACGCTGCGCGGGCGCTGAGCCGATGCGTACGGGGGATACGGGGGAACGGACAGTGGTACGGGCAGCAGCGGTACGGCTGAGGGAGCCCGCGCACCCGCTCGACCGGCGGGTCATCGGCCTCTGGCTGGCCCGCTCGCTGATCGGGACGGCCCTGGTCGCCGCCCTCCTCGCGGTGCCGGGATGGCTGATCGCACCCGCCCGGCCCTGGCTGTACGGTGCCGCCCTCGCGGTCGCCGTCCTCGGCCTCCTGGAGGCGCTCACCGTGCCGCGCTGGCGGTACCGGGTGCACCGCTGGGAGGTCACCGACGAGGCCGTGTACATCCGGACCGGGGCGTTCTGGCAGGAGTGGCGGATCGCCCCGATGTCCCGGATCCAGACCGTGGACACCCGTCAGGGCCCGCTGGAGCGGCGGTTCCGGCTGGCGACCCTCGTCGTCACCACCGCCTCCTCCAAGGGCGCCCTCATCATCGAGGGACTGGACCACGAGACCGCGGGCGAGCTGGCCGGAAGGCTCGCCAGGATCACCCAGGCGACCCCCGGGGACGCCACATGAGCGGCATATCCGACGCCCCGTCGGCCCCCCGGGAGCACCCCGGCCGTACCGACGACGGCTGGCGGCGGCTGGACCCCCGGGCGCCGCTGGTGGCCGGGGCCGTCATGGCCTCCGTCGCCATCGGCGCCTGTCCCCCCGTAGGACTGATCCTCTCCGGCGCCTCCTGGGCCGGCGGCGGCCCCTGGCCGGGCACCGCGACCCTGCTGCTGATCCTCGGCGCGGTCCTGCTGATCGCGGGCGGCGCGGGCACCGAACACCTCAGACTGCGCCGTACCCGCTACCGGATCGGCGCCGACACGGTCGAGCTGCACAGCGGCATCCTGCTGCTCAGCCGGCGCTCCCTGGCGCGGGAGCGGATCCGCTCCGTCGACCTCACCGCGCATCCGCTGCTGCGGGTGCTCGGACTGGTGAAGGTCAAGATCGCCACCGGGGAGCAGGCCGGCAGCGGTACGCCCACCCTGGAGCTGAGCCCGGTCTCCCGCGCGGAGGGCGAACGGCTCCGCCGCGAGCTGCTGGACCGGGCCCGGACGGCGGAGGACGGCACCCGCCACGAGGGGAGGCTCGTCCGGCTGGACCCCTCCTGGATCCGCTATGCCCCGCTCTCCTTCGTCGCGCCCGCGCTCGGCGGTGCGGCGGTCGGGGCGGTGCTCCAGCTCAGCGACTGGTTCGGGGTCCAGGAGGAGGTCATCGGCGGGGTCGGCGATGTCTTCCGGGGCACCTCGATCCCCGTGATGATCGTCGGCCTGGTGCTGGCGGCGCTGCTCGCGGGGGTGGTCGGCTCGCTGGGTCTGTGGACCGAGATGTGGTGGAACCACCGCCTGGAGCGGGAGCCCGGTGGCACCCTCGGGGTGCGGCGGGGGCTCTTCACCACCCGCTCGATCACGCTGGAGGAGCGGCGGCTGCGCGGTGTCGAACTGGTCGAACCGCTGGGGGTACGGCTGGTGGGCGCGGCCCGGGTGGACGCGGTCGCGGTCGGTGTGGGGCAGTCCTCCGAGGACGAGCACGCCGATCTCCAGGTACTGCTGCCGGCGGCGCCCCGGGCGGTCGCGGACGCGGTGGTCGCGCGGGTGCTGCGGGAGCCGGTCGCGCCGACCGGGACGCCGCTGGTCC
The DNA here is from genome assembly GCF_040299965.1 of Streptomyces sp. NPDC000594. NCBI lineage: Bacteria > Bacillati > Actinomycetota > Actinomycetes > Kitasatosporales > Streptomycetaceae > Streptomyces > Streptomyces sp. NPDC000594. The sequence goes on from NZ_JBEPCY010000020.1 coordinate 3,621, forward strand.
CGCACCCCCGGGCGGCCCGGGGGCGCCGTATCCGCTGGGCGCTGCTGGCCGTGGCGGGCCCCTCCGCGCTCCTCGCGGGGCTGGGGGTGTGGCTCACCCCCGTCCTGCTGTGGATCGCCGCGGGGGTCGCGCTGGTGGGCCTCCCGGCGGCGCTCCTCTGGGCGCGGGACGCGCACCGGTCGCTGGGGCACGCGCTGAGCGGCGACTTCGTGGTGGTGCGGGCGGGGGTGTTCCGTCGGTCCACGGTGGCGTTGCGGAGGGCGGGGGTGACGGGGTGGGTGGTGCGGCAGTCCGTCTTCCAGCGGAGGGTGGGGTTGGTGTCGTTGACGGCGACGACGGCGGCCGGTGCGGGGGGTTATGTGGTACGGGACGCCGCGGCGTCCGACGCGTTGCGCCTCGCGGCGAGCGCGGTCCCGGGCCTGCTGGACCCTTTCCTGGAGCCCGCGCCCTCTGCCTCCGAGTAGCCCTGGCCCCGAGCGGGGGCCTCAAAATTCAGCCCGTCCGGCGATTGAGGACGGACCTCGGGCCCGAGTGACCTCGGGCTCTCGTCGGGGCCAGCCCCGAACCCCGCTCCTCAATCTCCCCCAGACTCCGTCCGGGGGGACCCCCATGGGGCTGATTTTTTGAGGCCCCTGCGTCTCAAGGTCCCCCAGACTTCGTCCGGGGGACCCCACAAGGCTGGATTTTGCTCTCCGTTCGGGGCCCGCAGCAGAAAAACAAGCCTCTCCGGCGATTGAGGAGCGGGGTTCGGGGCTGGCCCCGACAAGGGCCCGAGCGGGCTCGGGAACGGCTGAGGGCCCGCCGCCCGGGGTGCCGGGGGGCGGGCCCTCAAGGGGGTCCCGGGTCAGGCCAGGGACGGGGGATACAGCGCGCGCGGCAGCTCGGAGGCGGCCGACGCGTCGAGGAGCCAGAGCGTGCGGGTGCGGCCGCGCGCGCCCGCCGCGGGGGCCTGGATCTCCCCCGCGCCGGAGAGCGCCATCGCCACCGCCTTCGCCTTGTCCTCGCCCGCCGCCAGCAGCCACACCTCACGCGCCGCCCGGATCGCCGGCAGCGTCAGCGAGATCCGGGTCGGCGGCGGCTTGGGCGCGCCGTGCACGCCGACCACCGTGCGCTCGGTCTCCCGTACCGCGGGCAGCTCCGGGAAGAGCGAGGCCACATGGGTGTCGGGGCCGACGCCCAGCATCAGCACATCGAAGACCGGCACCGGACCGTGGTCCTCGGGGCCGGCCGCCGCGGCCAGCTCGGCCGCGTACCAGGCCGCCGCCGCGTCCGGGTCCCCGCCGAACTCCCCGTCCGACGCGGGCATGGCGTGGACCCGCGCGGGGTCCAGCGGTACCCGGTCGAGCAGGGCCGCACGGGCCTGGGTGACATTGCGCTCCGGGTCGCCCTCGGGCAGGAACCGCTCGTCGCCCCACCACAGATCCAGCCGCTGCCAGTCCACGGCGTCCCGGGCCGGGGCGGTGCCGAGCGCGGCGAGCAGCGCGTTGCCGTTGCGCCCGCCGGTCAGCACCACCGAGGCCGAGCCCCGCGCGGACTGCGCGTCCACGATCCTGGTGATCAGCCGGGCCGCCGCGGCCTGCGCCATCAGCTCCTTGTCCCGGTGGACCACCAGCTGGGGGGTGTTCACGCGGAGGCCGCCTTTCGGGCCGGGGCCTTCTTCGCGGCCTTCTTCGCCGGGGCGTCCCCGGCGTCCGGCTCCCCGGCCCCGGCCGGAGCGGCAGGCGCGGCGGCGGGCACCGGGGGTACCCGGTCCACGTCGCCGAGCCGGTCCACCCCGTACCGCAGCGCGGAGGCGTAGGTGTCGTCCGGGTCGAGCCGCCGCAGCTCCTCCGCGATCAGCTCGGCGGTCTCCCGGCGCTTGAGCGCCACCGCCCGGTCCGGCTGGCCCTGGATGGAGAGGTTCGCCAGCGAACCGTCCGCCCGGTCCAGGATGATCGGACCGCAGTTGGTGTCCATCCGGACCGCGGTGAGCCCGGGACCCGCGGAGAGGGACCGCTTGACCGGTACGTTCAGCCGGTCCGCCAGCCACATCGCGAGGAGTTCCACACTGGGGTTGAACTCCTCGCCCTCCACCTCGACCCCGGTGACCTCGCAGGCCACCTGGTCCAGCGCGGCGGCGAGCATCGAGCGCCAGGGGGTGATCCGGGTCCACGAGAGATCCGTGTCCCCGGGGGTGTACGCGTCGGCGCGCGCCGTCAGCTCCTGGATCGGCTGCTCGGAGGCGTAGGTGTCGGTCACCCGGCGCTGGGCCAGCGCGCCCAGCGGGTCCTTCGCCGGGTCCAGCGGCGCGTTCACCGGCCACCAGACGACGACCGGCGCGTCCGGCAGCAGCAGCGGCAGCACGACCGACTGGGCGTGCTCGCTGACCTCCCCGTACAGCCGCAGGATCACCGTCTCACCGGTGCCGGCCTCGGCGCCGACGCGGACCTCGGCGTCCAGCCGGGCCTGGGCCCGCGCCCGGGGGGTGCGGGAGACCCGCTTGATCACCACAAGGGTGCGCGAGGGGTGCTCACGGGAGGCGTCGTTGGCCGCCTTGAGCGCGTCGTACGCGTTCTCCTCGTCCGTGACGATGACCAGGGTGAGCACCATGCCGACGGCCGGGGTGCCGATCGCCCGGCGGCCCTGCACCAGCGCCTTGTTGATCTTGCTGGAAGTGGTGTCCGTAAGATCGATCTTCATGGCCGGCGCCAGCTCCGTCCGTCTCGTGCGAGCATCTCGTCCGCCTCGACCGGACCCCAGGTACCCGACGCGTACTGCGCGGGCCTGCCGTTCTTCTCCCAGAACTCCTCGATCGGGTCGAGGATCCGCCAGGACAGCTCCACCTCTTCCACCCGGGGGAACAGGTTGGAGTCGCCGAGCAGCACATCGAGGATGAGCCGCTCGTACGCCTCCGGGCTGGACTCCGTGAAGGACTCCCCGTACGCGAAGTCCATCGACACATCGCGCACCTCCATGGAGGTGCCCGGGACCTTGGAGCCAAAGCGCATGGTCACGCCCTCGTCCGGCTGGACGCGGATGACCAGGGCGTTCTGGCCCAGCTCCTCGGTGGCGGTGTGGTCGAAGGGGGAGTGCGGGGCGCGCTGGAAGACCACCGCGATCTCGGTGACCCGGCGGCCCAGACGCTTGCCGGTGCGCAGATAGAACGGCACCCCGGCCCAGCGGCGGTTGTCGATCCCCAGCTTGATGGCGGCATAGGTGTCGGTCTTGGACGACGGGTCGATGCCGTCCTCCTGGAGATAGCCGACGGCCTTCTCGCCGCCCTGCCAGCCCGCCGCGTACTGACCGCGCACGGTGCTCTCGGCCAGGTCCTTGGGGAGCCGCACGGCGCCCAGGACCTTGACCTTCTCCGCCGCGAGGGCGTCCGCGTCGAAGGAGGCGGGCTCCTCCATCGCGGTCAGCGCCAGCAGCTGGAGCAGGTGGTTCTGGATGACGTCACGGGCGGCGCCGATGCCGTCGTAGTACCCGGCCCGGCCGCCGATGCCGATGTCCTCGGCCATGGTGATCTGGACATGGTCGACATAGGACCGGTTCCAGATCGGCTCGAAGAGCGTGTTGGCGAACCGGAGCGCCAGGATGTTCTGGACGGTCTCCTTGCCGAGGTAGTGGTCGATCCGGAAGACCTCGTTCGAGGGAAAGACCTCATGGACGACCTGGTTCAGCTCCTTGGCCGACTCCAGATCGTGCCCGAAGGGCTTCTCGATGACCGCCCGGCGCCAGGAGCCCTCCTTCTCGGCCAGCCCGTGCTTCTTGAGCTGCTGGACGACCTTGGGGAAGAACTTCGGCGGCACCGAGAGATAGAAGGCGAAGTTTCCGCCGGTCCCCTGGGCCTGGTCCAGCTCCGCGATGGTCTTCTTCAGGGTCTCGAAGGCATCGTCGTCGTCGAAGTCGCCCTGGACGAACCGCATCCCCTGGTTGAGCTGCTGCCACACCTCCTCCCGGAAGGGGGTACGGGCATGCTCCTTCACGGCCTCGTGGACTTCCTGGGCGAAGTCCTCGTCCTGCCACTCCCGCCGGGCGAACCCGATCAGGGAGAAGCCCGGCGGCAGCAGGCCGCGGTTGGCCAGGTCGTACACCGCGGGCATCAGCTTCTTGCGGGAGAGGTCGCCGGTGACACCGAAGATCACCAGGCCCGACGGCCCCGCGATACGCGGGAGCCGTCGGTCGGCGGCGTCACGAAGCGGGTTGGCCTCGCCAATAGCGGACACGGTGGTCAGCCCTCCGAGGGGGCGAGGCGCTGCAGCTCCGCCTCGGTCGACGCGAGCAGGTCGTTCCAGGCGGAGGCGAACTTCTCGACGCCCTCGTCCTCCAGCAACTGCACGACATCGTCGTACGCGATGCCGAGGGCCTCGACGGCCGCCAGCTCCGCGCGCGAACGGTCATAGGTGCCGCGCACGGTGTCACCGGTGATCTGCCCGTGGTCGGCGGTGGCCTCCAGGGTCCCCTCCGGCATGGTGTTGACCGTGCCCGGCGCCACCAGCTCGTCCACGTACAGGGTGTCCTTGTACGCCTTGTCCTTGACCCCGGTGGAGGCCCAGAGCGGACGCTGGCGGTTGGCCCGCGCCCGGTCCAGGGCGGCCCAGCGCTCGGAGCCGAAGACCTCCTCGTACGCCTCGTACGCCAGCCGGGCGTTGGCGAGACCGGCCTTGCCGCGCGCGGCCTTGGCCTCCTCGGTGCCCAGGGCGTCGATGCGCTTGTCGATCTCGGTGTCCACCCGGGAGACGAAGAACGACGCCACCGAGTGAATCTTCGAGAGGTCCAGCCCACGCTCGTGGGCCTTCTCCAGACCGGCGAGGTAGGCGTCCATCACCGCGCGGTACCGCTCCAGCGAGAAGATCAGCGTCACATTGACGCTGATGCCCAGGCCGATGGTCTCGGTGATCGCGGGCAGCCCGGCCTTGGTGGCGGGGATCTTGATCAGGGTGTTGGGGCGGTCCACCAGCCACGCCAGCTGCTTGGCCTCGGCGACGGTCGCCGCCGTGTGGTGGGCCAGGCGCGGGTCGACTTCGATGGAGACCCGGCCGTCCTGGCCGTCCGTCGCCTCGAAGACGGGACGGAGGATGTCGGCGGCGTCCCGGACGTCCGCCGTGGTGATCATGCGAATGGCCTCGTCCACGGTGACACCGCGGGTCGCCAGCTCGGTGAGCTGCTGCTCGTAGCCGTCACCACTGGAGATCGCCTTCTGGAAGATCGACGGGTTGGTGGTCACGCCCACCACATGCTGCTGGTCGATCAGCTCGGCGAGGTTGCCGGAGGTGATACGGGTGCGCGACAGGTCGTCGAGCCAGATCGCGACGCCTTCGTCGGAGAGGCGCTTGAGTGCGTCTGTCATGGGGGTCTGCATCTCCTGCGTAGTACGTAGTACGGATCGGTCCCTGACGGCGTCAGCGCGTCACGGCGGCGAGGGATTCCCGGGCGGCGGTGGCGACCGCGTCGGCGGTGAAGCCGAACTCGCGGAACAGCACCTTGGCGTCGGCCGAGGCACCGAAGTGCTCCAGCGAGACGATCCGGCCCGCGTCACCCACATAGCGGTGCCAGGTCAGACCGATTCCGGCCTCGACCGCGACCCGCGCCCGGACCGACGGCGGCAGCACCGCGTCCCGGTACTCCTGGTCCTGCTCCTCGAACCACTCCACGGACGGCATGGAGACCACCCGCACCGGCACCCCGGCCGCCTGGAGCTGCTCCCGGGCCTCCACGGCGAGCTGCACCTCGGAACCCGTGCCGATCAGCACCACCTGGGGCTCGACGGTCTCGCCACCGGCGCCCTCGGCGTCGAAGAGGACATAGCCACCGCGGCCGGCGTCCTCGTTGCGCGGGTAGGTCGGCACACCCTGGCGGGTCAGCGCCAGACCGTGCGGCGCGCCCACGCCGAACTCCTTGGTGTACCGCTTGAGGATCTCACGCCAGGCCACGGCCGTCTCGTTGGCGTCGGCCGGGCGGACGATGTTCAGCCCCGGGATCGCCCGCAGCGACGCCAGGTGCTCCACCGGCTGGTGGGTCGGGCCGTCCTCGCCCAGACCGATCGAGTCATGGGTCCAGACATAGGTCACCGGAAGGTGCATCAGCGCCGACAGCCGCACCGCGTTGCGCATGTAGTCGGAGAACACCAGGAAGGTGCCGCCGTAGACGCGGGTGTTGCCGTGCAGCGTGATGCCGTTCATCACGGCGGCCATCGAGTGCTCACGGATACCGAAGTGGACCGTACGGCCGTACGGGTCCGCCTCCGGCAGCGGGTTCCCCTCCGGGAGGAAGGAGGAGGTCTTGTCGATGGTGGTGTTGTTCGAGCCGGCCAGGTCGGCGGAGCCGCCCCACAGCTCGGGCAGGGCCCCGCCCAGCGCCTGGAGGACCTTGCCGGAGGCGGCCCGGGTGGCGACCGACTTGCCCGCCTCGAACTCCGGCAGCAGCTCCTCCCAGCCCTGGGGCAGCTCGCCCGCGCGGATCCGGTCGAACTCGGCCGCCCGCTCCGGGTTGGCGGTACGCCAGGCGGCGAGGGTCTTCTCCCACGCGGCCTGCGCCTGCCGGCCCCGGTCCAGCGCCTTGCGGGTGTGGCCGATGACCTCGTCGGAGACCTCGAAGGTCTGCTCCGGGTCGAAGCCGAGCACCCGCTTGGTGGCCGCGACCTCCTCCTCGCCCAGCGCCGAGCCGTGCGCGGCCTCGGTGTTCTGCGCGTGCGGAGCGGGCCAGGCGATGATCGAACGGGCCGCGATGAAGGACGGCCGCGAGGTCTCCGCCTGGGCCGCCTTCAGCGCGCGGTAGAGGCCCGCCGGGTCCAGATCGCCGTTGGGCAGCTGCTCGACCCGCTGGACGTGCCAGCCGTACGCCTCGTACCGCTTGAGGGTGTCCTCGGAGACCGCGGTCTCGGTGTCGCCCTCGATGGAGATGTGGTTGTCGTCCCAGAGGAGCACCAGATTGCCCAGCTTCTGGTGGCCCGCGAGGGAGGACGCCTCGGCCGCGATGCCCTCCTGGAGGCAGCCGTCACCGGCGATGCACCAGATGGTGTGGTCGAACGGCGAGGTGCCGGTGGCGGCCTCCGGGTCGAACAGACCGCGCTCGTAGCGGGCGGCCATGGCCATGCCCACCGCGTTGGCGACACCCTGGCCCAGCGGCCCGGTGGTGGTCTCGACGCCCGTCGTGTGGCCGTACTCCGGGTGACCGGGGGTCTTCGAGCCCCAGGTGCGGAAGGCCTTCAGATCGTCCAGCTCCAGGCCGTACCCGGCCAGGTAGAGCTGGGTGTAGAGGGTCAGCGAGGAGTGCCCGGCGGAGAGGACGAAACGGTCCCGTCCGGTCCAGTCCGCGTCGGCCGGGTCGTGCCGCATGAGCTTCTGGAAGAGCACGTAGGCGGCGGGTGCCAGGCTCATGGCCGTACCGGGGTGGCCGTTGCCGACCTTCTGTACGGAATCCATGGCCAGGACGCGGGCGGTATCGACGGCCCGCTGGTCCAGATCGGTCCACTCAAGGTCTGTGGTGGTCGGCTCGGTGCTCACCCTGGGTCAGGGCTCCTCTCCACAATGCTCCATGTGCGTGGCCCGGTGACGATGGATGCACCGGGCGCTGCCGAGCCTACCCGCGACACGGCGCACGGCCTCTTCTCCCAGCGATCACCCCGGCCGCCCGAAGCGATCACGCGGGCCTCTCCCGGGGATCACCCGGGCCGCGGAGCACCGCTCAACACGACCCCACCCCCGTGCGGGGCGATGCGGGGGCAGCCTCTACAGTGGCGTCGTACGCGCAAGTCTTTACCGGGCCTTCATGTATGTCCACATGCGGCCAGGGCTTGCTGGAGTCTCTGTCAGGGGTGTGCGTGACGGCCGTCGAATCCCGTCCAGCGGGTGGGGAGACCTCCTCCACCCGTGAGGCGCTGGGGGAGCGTGGGACATCCCCCGGCCACCGGTCGTTCGGGGCGCGCGTCATGGCGTTCGTGGCGCTGACCAAGCCCCGGATCATCGAACTGCTGCTCATCACCACAGTGCCGGTGATGTTCCTCGCGGCGCAAGGGGTACCGGACCTCTGGCTGGTCGTCGCCACCTGCCTGGGCGGCTATCTCTCCGCCGGCGGTGCCAACGCCCTCAATATGTACATCGACCGCGACATCGACGCGCTGATGGACCGCACCTCCCAGCGGCCCCTGGTCACCGGCATGGTCTCGCCGCGTGAGGGACTGGTCTTCGGCCTGGTCCTCGCGGTCGTCTCCACCCTCTGGTTCGGCCTGCTCGTCAACTGGCTCTCGGCCTGGCTCTCCCTCGGCGCGCTCCTCTTCTATGTGATCGTCTACACGATGATCCTCAAGCGGCGCACCTCGCAGAACATCGTCTGGGGCGGCATCGCGGGCTGTATGCCGGTGCTGATCGGGTGGTCCGCGGTGACGAACTCGGTCTCCTGGGCCGCGGTCATCCTCTTCCTGGTCATCTTCTTCTGGACGCCCCCGCACTACTGGCCGCTCTCCATGAAGGTCAAGGACGACTACGCCCGCGTCGGCGTCCCGATGCTGCCGGTCGTCGCCTCCAACCGGACGGTGGCCCGCCAGATCGTCGCGTACAGCTGGGTCATGGTCGCGGTCTCGCTGCTGCTCACCCCGCTGGGGTACACGGGCTGGTTCTACACCACGGTGGCGCTGGCCGCCGGTGGCTGGTGGCTCTGGGAGGCGCACGCCCTCCAGGCCCGCGCCAAGTCCGGGATCACCGGGGCCAAGCTGAAGGAGATGCGGCTCTTCCACTGGTCGATCACCTATGTGTCGGTGGTCTTCCTCGCCGTCGCGATCGACCCCTTCCTGCGCTGAGCCCTCCGGGACGGGCGCTGAACCCTCCGGTTCCCGCGCTGGACCCTCCGGGGCGGGTGCCCGTGGTGCCCGTCACGGGCCCGGGCCATGGCCACCCCCGATACCCGTAAGTAATATCGCGGCCATGGCAGACACCAAGCACGCCGAGCGCACCGCCGCCAGGCTGGCGCGGGAGATCACCGCTTTCTCCCGGGCCCACGGCGGGGCCGACGGACACCTCGCCCACATCGGTCAGGCCGGCACCCGGATCGTCCTCGTCGGCGAGGACGGCGGCTGGGGCGATCTGGTCGCCCCGAACCAGGAGATCGCCGCCGCCGCGGCCGAGAAGGCCGGACTCACCCTGCACGACTCCTTCGACGGCGAACTGGCCGCCAAGGTCCGCACCGGTCCCTATGAGTGGACCCGGATGGCGGGCATCCAGGTCGGTGGCCCTTCCAACGGCTGACCGGCACCGCACCGGGGTACCTCTGGTGACGATCGTGTCCGTACGTGCCGTCGCCGACCGGGAGCCCCGATGATCGACCCACCCAGCCTCGTCGACCAGCGCTGCCACGGGGTGCTCCGGACCGAGCTGGGCCTCGCCACCTTCGAGGCACGGCTCGCCCCGGCGGACGGCGCGCCCGCCCCCGGCACCACCTTCTTCGACACCCAGACCGGCTTCGCGATCCGCCGCTGGTGCCCGCCGCTGCTCGGGCTGGAACCGCACTGCCCGCCGGCCCGCTATCTCGCCCGCCGCCGGGAACTGGGACCCGCCGAGGCCGGGCGGCTGCTGCTGCGGTCCAGCGGGATCGGGGCCTATCTGGTCGACACCGGGGTGCCCGGCGATCTCACCCCGCCCGCCGAACTCGCCGCGACGGCGGGGGCCGAAGCCCATGAGATCGTCCGGCTGGAACCGCTGCTCCGGCGGGCCGCCGACAGCGCGGGCTCGGCCGGGGAGTTCCTCGCCGCCCTCGCCGGGGCGGTCCACGAAGCCGCCGGGGCCGCCGTCGCCTTCGCGGTCGGCACCGCCGTACGGGGCGGCCCGGCGGTGCTGCCCGAACCGCCCGAGCCGGGGGAGACCCGCCGGGCCGCCGGGCGCTGGCTCGCCGTACGGCGCCCCGGTACGGACGCCACCGATCCGGTGCTCTTACGCCATCTCCTGTGGATCGCCGTCGGCTCCGGGCTCCCGCTCCAGCTGCATACGGGCGATGCCGACCCGGCGGCGCTCGCGGGATTCGCCGCCGCCACCGCGGGCCTCGGCACCTCGCTCGTCCTGCTCCACGGCTATCCGCACCACCGCGCCGCCGCCCGGCTCAGCGGGGTCTTCCCGCATGTGTACGCCGATCTGGGCACGGCGCTCGCCACCACCGGGGCACGGGCCGCCGCCGTGCTCGCCGAGACGCTGGAGACGGCCCCCTTCGGGAAGGTGCTCTACTCCAGCGGCGCCCGGGACCTGCCGGAGCTGCATGTCGTCGGGGCGCGGCTGTTCCACGAGGCGCTCACCCGGGTGCTCGGCGGCTGGGTACGGGACGGCGCCTGGTCGGCCCGGGACGCGCAGCGGGTCGCCGGGATGCTCGCGGCCGGGAACGCGCGCCGGGTGTACGGGCTGCGCTGACCCCGCCGTACCTCTCGGGGAGAGGGGCGGGGGCCGGGGTCAGACCCGGGACAGCTCGGGGCCGGCCGGCTCGGCGACCGGAGCGGCGGTCGCCGGACGCTCCCGCAGGCTCAGCTGGAGCCGTACCACCGCGACCCACATCAGCGCGGAGCCGAGCATATGGACGCCGACGAGGATCTCCGGCACCCCGGTGAAGTACTGGAGATAGCCGATACCGCCCTGGGCCAGCAGCACGATCAGCAGCTCACGGCAGCGCGCCCGGACATCGTCCGGAGCCGCGGCGGCCCGCAGCACCAGCCACATCGCGACCGCGAGGGCGCAGAGCACCCAGGCCGCGGCGGCGTGCAGATGGGCGGCGTCGGCCCAGTCCCACGGCATCCGGGGGACATCGCTGCTGTCCCCGGCGTGCTTGCCCGCGCCGGTCACCGCCGTCCCCAGGGTGATCAGCACCCCGGAGACCGCCACGATGGCCCAGCCCAGCCGGCCCACCGGACGCGCCACCCGGGGCCGGGGGGCGCCGTCGCCCTCACCGGTCCGGTGCCAGGTCAGCACCGCCACCGTGAGCAGCACATTGGCGAGCAGGAAGTGGCCCGCCACGGTCCAGGGGTTGAGCCCGGCCCAGACGGTGATGCCGCCGAGTACCGCGTTGGCCATCACGATCCAGAACTGGGCCCAGCCCAGCCGGGTGAGCGAGCGGCGGCGCGGCTTCTCCGCGCGGGCGGCGATGATCGCCCAGCCCACGGCGGCGCAGAGCACATAGGTCAGCAGCCGGTTGCCGAACTCGATGGCGCCGTGCAGCCCCTGCTCCGGTGTGGCGAAGAGGCTGTCGTCCGTGCACTTGGGCCAGGTGTCGCAGCCGAGACCGGAACCGGTCAGCCGGACCGCGCCGCCCGTGACGATGATGACGACCGCCATCACGACGGCGGAGAGCGCGGCACGCCGGACCGTGGCGGTGGTGGGTGTCCAGCGCTGGGCGATATGGGCGAGGGGGGTCTGCACGGGCTCCATCGTAGGACGGGCCTTGTGCATGTTTTCACTAGGGGGGCGATTGCGGTGTGCCCCGGGGCGACACGCCGTTCTCCGGGTGCCGTGCGGACCGCTGGGACCGGACCGCCTGCTGCTGGGAGCGGGCGGGCTGTTGGGACCGGATCGGTTGTTGGGTACGGGCCGGTTGCTGGGAGCGGGGGGACTGGGGGGTACGGGGGGACTGCGGCGTACGGGCGGGTTGCTGGGGGCGGGGTGCGCGGGAGGCGCGGGGGACATGGCTCCGGCGGAAGGAGGCCGCCTCCAGCCGTCCCTCGTCCTCCCACCAGACGGAGATCCGCCAGTGGACGGTGGGGCCGGGCCGGTCGTCCCCGGTGAGCAGGGCGTCGGCCAGCTCCGCCGCGACATCGGCCGCGGAGCGGTCGGTGACCGCGTCCATCCCCCGCCAGGGGTAGGGCATCGGGGTCCAGGGGGCGTCCTGGCCGCCCCGGGTGTCCAGCCGCCAGACCGCCCGCCAGCAGCGCGCCCGCAGGATCCGCCGCACCTCCTCGCCGTCCAGCCGCAGCCCCGCCGCTATCGCCTCCGGCTCCACGCCCTCCACCCGCGCCGCCACCACCGCGAGCGGCAGCAGCTCCCCGGTGAGCAGCCCCTCGTCCCGCAGCCGGGTCAGCCCGCCCTGGAAGCGGCACCGGCGCAGCCGGCGGGTGACCTGGTCGCCGAGGTGTTCCAGGGAGGCGCTGTGCCGGGCGCCGGAGGGTTCGCCGAGTGCCGTGAAGGCGCGCTCGGCGCGGACCGCCCAGGCGACCGCCTCGACCGGGTCGCCCAGCTCCTCCAGCCGGTCGCCGAGGACGGCGCGGGACTGGGCGAGACCTTCCTGGTTACGGGGGTCGGCGCCGTCCAGCCGCTCCCAGACGGTCATGGCCCGCCGGGTGGAGTCCAGTGCGGCGAGTCCGTCCGCGCGGACGGCGGCGGGCGGTCGCTCGCCCCGGGCCGGGAAGGCGTAGCGGGGCATGCCGAGTTCGTCGCTGAGCGGTTCGGCGAGATAGACGGCCTGGCTGAGCAGGGCCCGTGCGTACCAGCGGGCGTGTTCCTCGTCCCGGCGGGCGGGTTCGGCACAGTGCCGTACCGCCTCCGCGACCGCGCGCAGGGCCTTGGCGCGGCGGCCCGCGTCGAAGTGGTGCCGGGCGAGGTCCGCGTACCGCAGGCTGAGGCGGGCACCGATCCCGAGGTCGTGCCCGGCGTGCGGGGCGAGTGCGGCGATCAGGTCCCGGAGCATCCGTTCGCGCTCTCCGGACGGGACGGCGGACCGGCCCGATCTGACCTTGGTCCACTCCGCGTCCAGCCGCAGTGCGGCGGTGCGCTCCATGAGCCCTCCCTGCGTCCGTCCACGCCGACCGGGCCGCCGGCGGGCCGATCTTGCGCAGGCTCATAGTGGCGCGGGGGCGGGCGTTCGGGGAAGAGGCGGGGAAGGATGTGTCCGGCACGCGGCGGCGCCCCGCCCGGGGGCTCCGGGCGGGGAGCGCGGGGGCGCTTCCGGCGGAACGGGTCGCTCCCGGCGGACGGCGGGCGGTCACCCGGTGGCCGCTCCCGGCGGACGGCGGGCGGTCATCCGGCGGTCGCTCCCGGCGGACGGCCGGTGGTCACTCCCAGCGGAAGAAGCGGGCCGCCGCCCCGAGTGCCGCCACCGCCCAGACGGCGAGGACGCCGAGCGCCCCCCAGGGCAGCGAGTCGCCGTGCTGGAGCACCTCGCGCAGCCCGTCCGAGAGCGCCGAGATCGGCAGCAGGGCGAGGCCGGAGGCGACCGCGTCGGGGAAGCGGTCCAGCGGCACGATCACCCCGCCGCCCATCAGCAGCAGCAGGAAGACCAGATTGGCGGCGGCCAGGGTGGCCTCGGCCCGCAGCGTTCCGGCCATCAGCAGTCCGAGCCCGCTGAAGGCGGCGGTGCCGAGGGCGAGCAGCAGCAGCACCGAGAACGGATCCCCCTGCGGTGACCAGCCCAGCGCCAGCGCGATCACGGTCAGCAGGGTGATCTGGAGGAGCTGGGTGGCCAGGACGGAGAGGGTCTTGGCGCACATCAGGCCCCAGCGGGGGAGCGGGGACGCGCCGAGGCGCTTGAGCACCCCGTACCGCCGTTCGAATCCGGTGGCGATGGCCTGGCCGGTGAAGGCGGTGGACATCACCGCGAGGGCGAGCACCCCGGGGGCGAGGAAGTCGACCGGTTCGTCCCCGGCGGTTCCGGAGGCGCCGGTGTCGATGATGTCGACGGTGGAGAAGAGCACCAGCAGCAGCGACGGGATGATCAGGGTGAGCAGCAGCTGTTCGCCGTTGCGCAGCAGCAGCCGGGTCTCGAAGGCGGTCTGGGCCGCGATCATCCGGCCGATGGGTGCCGCGCCCGGCCTGGGGGTGAACGTACCGGCGCTCATCCGCGCAGCTCCTTGCCCGTGAGTTCGAGGAAGACGTCCTCCAGCGTGTGCCGTTCGACGGTGATGCGGTCCGGCATCACCCCGTGCTGGGCGCACCAGGAGGTGACGGTGGCCAGCAGTTGGGGGTCGACCGTGCCGCTGATGCGGTAGCCGCCGGGGGCGGTCTCGCTCGCGGCGGTCCCGTCGGGGAGGGCCTTGAGCAGGGAGGCCAGATCCAGGGCGGGGCGTCCGGTGAAGCGCAGGGTGTTCTCGGCGCCGCCGCGGCAGAGCCGGTCCGGGCTGCCCTGGGCGATGACCTTCCCGGCGTCGATGATGGCCACGTCGTCGGCGAGGTGTTCGGCCTCGTCCATGGCGTGGGTGGTCAGGACGGTGGTGACGCCGTCGGCGCGCAGCTCCCGTACCAGCTCCCAGGTGGCGCGGCGGGCCTGGGGGTCGAGTCCGGCGGTCGGCTCGTCCAGGAAGACGAGTTCGGGGCGGCCGACGACGGCCATGGCCAGGGAGAGCCGCTGCTGCTGGCCGCCGGAGAGCCGGCGGTAGGGGGTGCGCCCGCAGGAGCCGAGGCCGAGCCGTTCGGTGAGGGCGTCCACATCCAGCGGATGGGCGTGGAGTCTGGCCATATGGCGGAGCATGTCGCCGGCGCGGGCGGTGGAGTAGACACCACCCGACTGGAGCATCACCCCGACCCGGGCGCGCAGCCGGGGGGCGTCGGCGACGGGGTCGAGTCCGAGGACGCGGACGGTGCCCGCGTCGGGGCGGCGGTATCCCTCGCAGGTCTCGATGGTGGTGGTCTTCCCGGCTCCGTTGGGGCCGAGGACCGCGGTGACCTGGCCGGGGGCGACATCGAGATCGAGGCCGTCGACGGCGGTCCTCGATCCGTACCGCTTGACCAGGCCCTGGATCTGGACGACGGACTCGCTAGGCATGCGGGGAAGTCTAGGCGGGCGCCCGGCGGGTCCGGATCGCGCCCCCGGAGCGCGGGAGGGCGCCCCGGGGGCGGCCGGAACCGTGCGGTGACCGGGGGTGCCCGGGGTGGTGACCGGGCCCGTCAAAGGGGTCACGGAGCGTCATCGCGGGGTCCGGCCGAGGTCCCTCCGGGACCCCTCCGAGTCGCTACTGAGGCAAGCCTTCGTTAGGTAACCCTAAGTGACGAAGGGCACCGTGGGGGAGACCTGGGGCGGTTGTCACACCCCTGGGAATTACGCAACAATGGTGTTGTGAAAAACGTCGGCGAGGCCCCCAGGGAGGACCCCGCGACCGGGACGCGTACGGATCATCCGACGCGCAACCGGGTCGCGCGGTCGATCCTGGACCATGGCCCGTCCACTGTGGCGGACCTCGCGGCCCGCCTCGGTCTCACCCAGGCGGCGGTCCGCCGGCATCTGGACACCCTGGTCGCCGAGACCATGGTGGAAGCCCGTGAGCAGCGGATCTATGGAGCACGCACCCGCGGCAGGCCCGCCCGTGTCTTCGCTCTGACCGCCTGCGGCCGGGATGCCTTCGACCAGTCGTACGACTCGCTGGCCGTGGACGCCCTCCGCTGGATCGAGCGGAACGCCGGAGGCGGGGCCGCGGTCGCCGCCTTCGCCCGTGAGCGCGCGGAGTCCCAGGCCGAGCCGTACCGGGAAGCGGTCGAGGCCGCGCCCCCCGGGGAGCGGACCGAGGCACTGGCGAAAGCCTTGAGCGCCGACGGGTACGCTGCTACAGCGCGTAGCGCCCCCGCGCCCCAGCAGGGCGAGCAGCTCTGTCAGCACCACTGTCCGGTCGCGCATGTCGCCGAGCAGTACCCGCAGCTGTGCGAGGCGGAGACCGAACTCTTCTCCCGTCTGCTCGGGACCCATGTACAGCGTCTCGCCACCATCGCCCACGGCGACGGGGTGTGCACGACGTTCGTACCGCGCAGCACCACCAACCCATCAGCATCTGCAAGCACGGCCGGGAGGAACCCCGCATGACTCTCCCCACGGAGACTGCCCACCCCGAACTTGAGGGGCTGGGTACGTATGAATTCGGCTGGGCCGACTCCGACGCGGCAGGTGCCGCCGCCAAGCGCGGACTGTCCGAGGAGGTCGTCCGCGACATCTCGGCGAAGAAGAACGAGCCCGAGTGGATGCTGAAGCTGCGCCTGAAGGGTCTGCGGCTGTTCGACAAGAAGCCCATGCCGAGCTGGGGATCCGACCTCTCGGGGATCGACTTCGACAACATCAAGTACTTCGTCCGCTCCACGGAGAAGCAGGCGGCGTCCTGGGAGGACCTGCCCGAGGACATCAAGAACACGTACGACCGGCTCGGTATCCCGGAGGCGGAGAAGCAGCGTCTCGTCGCCGGTGTCGCCGCGCAGTACGAGTCCGAGGTCGTCTACCACCAGATCCGTGAGGACCTGGAGGAGCAGGGCGTCATCTTCCTGGACACCGACACCGCGCTCAAGGAGCACCCGGAGCTCTTCCAGGAGTACTTCGGCACCGTCATCCCGGTCGGTGACAACAAGTTCGCCTCGCTGAACAGCGCCGTGTGGTCCGGCGGCTCGTTCATCTACGTTCCCAAGGGTGTGCACGTCGACATCCCGCTCCAGGCGTACTTCCGGATCAACACGGAGAACATGGGGCAGTTCGAGCGGACGCTGATCATCGTCGACGAGGACGCCTACGTCCACTACGTCGAGGGCTGCACCGCCCCGATCTACTCCTCGGACTCGCTGCACAGCGCCGTGGTCGAGATCATCGTGAAGAAGGGCGGCCGGTGCCGCTACACGACGATCCAGAACTGGTCGAACAACGTCTACAACCTGGTCACCAAGCGGGCCGTGGCCTACGAGGGCGCGACCATGGAGTGGGTCGACGGCAACATCGGCTCCAAGGTGACGATGAAGTACCCGGCCGTCTATCTGATGGGCGAGTACGCCAAGGGCGAGACCCTGTCGATCGCCTTCGCGGGCGAGGGCCAGCACCAGGACGCGGGCGCCAAGATGGTCCACATGGCCCCGAACACCTCCTCCAACATCGTCTCCAAGTCGGTGGCGCGGGGCGGCGGCCGTACCTCCTACCGCGGTCTGATCGAGATCGGTGAGGGTGCCCCGGGCGCCAAGTCCAATGTGCTCTGTGACGCCCTGCTGGTGGACACCATCTCCCGCTCGGACACGTACCCCTATGTGGACGTCCGCGAGGACGATGTCTCCATGGGCCATGAGGCGACCGTCTCCAAGGTCTCCGAGGACCAGCTCTTCTACCTGATGAGCCGCGGTCTGACGGAGTTCGAGGCGATGGCGATGATCGTGCGCGGCTTTGTCGAGCCGATCGCCAAGGAGCTCCCCATGGAGTACGCGCTGGAGCTGAACCGGCTGATCGAGCTCCAGATGGAGGGCTCGGTCGGCTGACCTCGGCCACGGCGGAGGTCGGCGGACCTCGGCCACGGTGGCGGGGCGGGCCGGTGCCCGTCCCGCCCCGAGCAGATTTTCTTGACCCAGAAGGCAGAGAGAGAGCACGACGACAGCCATGGCTGAGGCTCAGAACATTCCGGCAGGATCCACGACCGCCGGCGCGATTGCGGTCGCCGCGGAGTCGACCGTCGCCACCCGTATGAGCGCGCCCCCGTCGTTCGACGTGGCGGACTTCCCGGTTCCGCACGGCCGCGAGGAGGAGTGGCGCTTCACCCCGCTGGAGCGGCTCGGCGGACTCCACGACGGCACGGCCGTCGCCTCCGGCGGCGTCAAGGTCACCGTGGAGGCGCCCGAGGGTGTCACCGTCGAGACCGTCGGCCGGGACGACGCCCGGCTCGGCCGCGCCGGCACCCCCGTCGACCGGATCGCCGCCCAGGCGTACAGCGCCTTCGAGCAGGCGTCGGTCGTCACCGTCCCCCGCGAGACCGTGCTCACCGAGCCGATCCGCATCGCCGTCCACGGCGAGGGCGGGGTCGCCTACGGCCACCAGATCGTGGAGCTGGGCGCGTTCGCCGAGGCCGTCGTCGTCATCGACCACACCGGTGACGCGGTGCTCGCCGCCAATGTCGAGTACGTCCTCGGCGACGGCGCCAAGCTCACCGTCGTCTCCGTCCAGGACTGGGACGACAAGGCCGTCCATGTCTCCCAGCAGGACGCCCTCATCGGCCGGGACGCCTCCTTCAAGTCCGTGATCGTCACCTTCGGCGGCGATCTGGTCCGGCTCCACCCCCGGATCTCCTACGCGGCGACCGGCGGCGAGGCCGAGCTGTTCGGCCTCTACTTCACCGACCGGGGCCAGCACCAGGAGCACCGCCTCCTGGTCGACCACAACAAGCCGCACAACACCTCGAACGTGGTCTACAAGGGCGCGCTCCAGGGCCAGGACGCCCACGCGGTCTGGATCGGCGATGTGCTGATCCGCGTCGCCGCCGAGGGCACCGACACCTACGAGATGAACCGGAACCTCGTCCTCACGGACGGCGCCCGGGTCGACTCCGTGCCCAACCTGGAGATCGAGACCGGTGAGATCGTCGGCGCCGGACACGCCTCCGCCACCGGCCGCTTCGACGACGAGCAGCTCTTCTATCTGATGGCCCGCGGCATCCCGGAGCAGGACGCCCGCCGTCTGGTGGTCCGCGGCTTCTTCGCCGAGCTGGTCCAGCAGATCGGTCTCCCCGATGTGGAGGAGCGCCTCCTCGCGAAGATCGAGGAAGAGCTGGAGGCATCGGTCGCATGAGTTTTGTCCGAGCCTGCGGTCTGAGCGAGCTGGAGGACGACACCCCCAAGCGCGTCGAGCTGGACGGCACCCCCGTCTCGGTCGTCCGTACCGAGGGCGAGGTCTTCGCCATCCACGACATCTGCTCGCACGCCAATGTCTCGCTCTCCGAGGGCGAGGTGGAGGACTGCCAGATCGAGTGCTGGCTGCACGGCTCCGCCTTCGACCTCCGCACCGGAAAGCCGTCCGGACTGCCCGCGACGCGCCCCGTCCCCGTGTACCCCGTAAAGATCGAAGGGGACGATGTGCTCGTCTCCATCACCCAGGAGTCCTGAGTCACCCATGGCAACGCTTGAAATCCGCGACCTGCACGTCTCCGTCGAAGCCGAGAACGGCTCCCGGGAGATCCTCAAGGGCGTCGACCTGACCGTGAAGCAGGGCGAGACCCACGCCATCATGGGCCCCAACGGCTCCGGCAAGTCCACCCTGGCGTACTCGCTCGCCGGTCACCCCAAGTACACGATCACCAGCGGCCAGGTCACCCTGGACGGCGAGGACGTGCTGGAGATGAGCGTGGACGAGCGGGCGCGCGCCGGTCTCTTCCTCGCCATGCAGTACCCGGTCGAGGTCCCGGGTGTCTCGGTCTCCAACTTCCTGCGCACCTCCGCCACCGCCGTCCGCGGCGAGGCCCCCAAGCTGCGTACCTGGGTGAAGGAGGTCAAGGGAGCCATGGAGCGGCTGTCCATGGACCCCGCCTTCGCCGAGCGCAATGTCAACGAGGGCTTCTCCGGCGGTGAGAAGAAGCGCCACGAGATCCTTCAGCTGGAGCTGCTGAAGCCGAAGATCGCGATCCTGGACGAGACCGACTCCGGTCTGGACGTGGACGCGCTCCGCGTGGTCTCCGAGGGCGTCAACCGCGTCCGCGAGTCCGGCGAGGTCGGCACCCTCCTGATCACGCACTACACGCGTATCCTCCGTTACATCAAGCCCGACCACGTGCATGTCTTCGCCAACGGGCGGATCGCCGAGTCCGGCGGCCCGGAGCTGGCGGACAAGCTGGAGGCCGAGGGGTACGAGGCGTATGTGAAGGGCGGCGCATCTTCGTGACACAGCTGCCGGGCCTTCTCGACACCGAGGCGATCCGCAAGGACTTCCCGATCCTCGACCGGGTGATCCACGGCGACAAGAAGCTGGTCTACCTCGACAGCGCGGCCAGCTCGCAGAAGCCGCGCCAGGTGATCGAAGCGGTCACCGAGTACTACGAGCGCCACCACGCCAATGTGCACCGCGGTATCCATGTGCTCGCCGATGAGGCCACGGCGCTGTACGAGGGCGCGCGGGACAAGGTGGCGGCGTTCATCAACGCGCCCAGCCGCGATGAGGTGATCTTCACCAAGAACGCCTCGGAGTCGCTGAACCTCGTCGCGAACATGCTGGGCTGGGCGGACGAGCCCTACCGCGTGGACCGTGACACCGAGATCGTCATCACCGAGATGGAGCACCACTCCAACATCGTTCCCTGGCAGCTGCTGGCGCAGCGCACGGGCGCGAAGCTGAAGTGGTTCGGGCTGACCGACGACGGCCGGCTCGACCTCTCCCGTATCGACGAGGTCATCACCGAGAAGACGAAGATCGTCTCCTTTGTGCTGGTCTCCAACATCCTGGGCACGATCAACCCGGTCGAGGCGATCGTGCGCCGCGCCCAGGACGTGGGCGCCCTGGTGCTGATCGACGCCTCCCAGGCGGCCCCGCACGCCCCGCTGGACGTCCAGGCGCTCGGCGCGGACTTCGTGGCCTTCACCGGTCACAAGATGTGCGGTCCGACCGGTATAGGCGTGCTCTGGGGCCGGCAGGAGCTGCTGGAGGACCTGCCGCCGTTCCTCGGCGGCGGCGAGATGATCGAGACCGTCTCGATGAACTCCTCCACCTACGCCCCCGCGCCGCACAAGTTCGAGGCCGGTACGCCGCCGATCGCCCAGGCCGTGGGCCTCGGCGCGGCGGTGGACTACCTCAACGCCATCGGCATGGAGAAGATCGCGGCCCATGAGCACGCGATCACCGAGTACGCGGTCCGCCGGCTCCAGGAGGTGCCCGATCTGCGGATCATCGGCCCCGTCTCGGCCGAGGACCGCGGTGCGGCGATCTCCTTCACGCTGGGGGACATCCACCCCCATGACGTGGGCCAGGTCCTGGACGAGCAGGGCATCGCGGTCCGGGTCGGCCACCACTGCGCGCGGCCGGTCTGTCTGCGGTACGGAATTCCCGCGACGACGCGGGCGTCGTTCTATCTGTACTCCACGCCCGCCGAGGTGGACGCGCTGGTCGACGGGCTGGAGCACGTCCGTCGGTTCTTCGGATAGAGCGGGGTCCCAGTGAAGCTGGATTCGATGTACCAGGACGTCATCCTGGACCACTACAAGCACCCTCATGGGCGCGGTCTGCGGGACGGCGACGCCGAGGTGCACCATGTCAACCCGACCTGCGGTGACGAGATCACCCTGCGGGTGCGGTACGAGGGCTCCCGGGTCGCCGATGTGTCCTACGACGGCCAGGGCTGCTCCATCAGCCAGGCCAGCGCCTCCGTCCTCAACGATCTGCTGGTCGGCAAGGAGCTGGCGGAGGCCCGGCACATCCAGGAGACCTTCCTGGAGCTGATGCAGTCCAAGGGCCGGATCGAGCCGGACGACGCGATGGAGGAGGTGCTGGAGGACGCCGTGGCGTTCGCCGGTGTCTCCAAGTACCCGGCACGGGTGAAGTGCGCCCTTCTGAGCTGGATGGCGTGGAAGGACGCGACCGCCCAGGCCCTGGGCGAGAGCCAGGAGAGGAATACGGCATGACCGAGAACACCGAGGCCGCCGCCCTGGCGCCGGCCTCCGAGGAAGAGATCCGCGAGGCGCTGTACGACGTGGTCGACCCCGAGCTGGGGATCGACGTGGTCAACCTCGGGCTGATCTACGGCATCCATGTCGACGACACCAATGTGTGCACCCTCGACATGACGCTGACCTCGGCCGCCTGCCCGCTCACCGATGTGATCGAGGACCAGGCGAAGTCCGCCACCGAGGGCATCGTCAATGAGCTGAAGATCAACTGGGTCTGGATGCCCCCGTGGGGCCCGGACAAGATCACCGACGACGGCCGCGAGCAGCTGCGGGCGCTGGGCTTCAACGTCTGAGCGGTCGCTTGTTCTCATCGAGGGCCCGGCGCTGTGCGCCGGGCCCTCGGCCTTTTCGCTAGCGACGGTTCCGGAGCGCTTGCGCGAAGAGACGGAACGCCCGCACGCGCTGCTCATCACGGAGACCCCGCAGGGTGGCCAGGTGCGCGGTGAGCAGGGCGGCGGTGATCGTGAGCGGCAGGGCGGCGAGAAGCAGGAGCCCAAGGGTCAGGGACATGATGCGGGTCCTTTCGGAGGTCGCTTCGGCGGGTTCGCCGAGGGCCTCAGGAAACTCCGCTGGCCGTGGCTGGTGGATGGAGCCTCTGCCCGGCGCGGGGATATACCCAGGTCAGGGTGGGTGAGCGGGAATTCCCGGCGGGATGCGGGTCAGCGGCGGAAGCCGCGTGCGGGGTCACGTGATTCCGGCCCGAAGGGTTCGAACCATTCATCGGCCTCCAGGCCGGCTATGCCGAGGATTTGATGAGTGGGGTTGTCGGGGTTCTCGATCCCCTGCGACCAGGGTTCGAAGAGGAACAGCACATCGGTGTCCTGCAGGAAGTCGTAGCAGATGTCGAAGTCGTAGTCCTCCGAGGTCTCGGGCAGTCCTTTGGTCCACTCGGCGACCAACTCCGGGTCGTCCGACACGAGATCTGCCGCGCGGGGCATGACGAGGTGCATCGCCATCTCCTCCCCTGTGCACGTGGGCTCCGGCCAGTTGCCCTTCTCGATGTCGTCAGCCAGATCGTCGAAGCAGCGGGCCATGCGGCGGCGCCATTGACGGTCCTGCCCCCAGGTCACCACGGGCAGCTCACTGAGGACGGGGACGTAGTTGTCGCGCAGGTTCACCCGGGTGTCCCCGGCCTCGACCGCCGCGTCGTACGCCTCGTCGGCGAGTATCGAGAAGGCGGCCTGGAGCACCCGCATGGTGCGGGGCGCGGGTTCCCAGGCTTTGTCCTCGTCGTACCACTCCTCTTCCTCCCCGTCCTTGGACTCCTTCACGGCTGTCCCGCCCTGCTCGGCGGAGTCCGGGACGGGGGCGGTCGGCGTCGCCACTCGGGTGTCCGGTGTGGCCTTCGTAACCGCCGGGACGCCGTAGGCCTGGCACACCTCATCGCCTGCTCGGGCTGCTCGCCGGTACCAGTCCTGCGCCCCTTGGTGATCGCTCCTGCGCAGGCGCAGATTTCCCATGAGCCGCATCGCCAGGGAGTCTCCTGTGTCCGTGGCGAGTCGGAGCCACTGTGCCGCCTCGTCCAGATCCCTTCGCTGGCAGATCACTCCCAGTGCGCGGAGTGCCTCCACATCCCCCGCTTCCGCGAGCGGGCCGAGCGACCGCACCGCGATGTCCACGCGGTCATTGGCGTGGGCCGCGACGGCGATGCTGAACCGCTGCTGGTCGTCTCCGTGCCGGAGGGCCGTGTCCCAGATCCTCTTCGGGAGGAGTTCGGGGGAGGGCTGCCGATCCCGCAGATAGGCGTCCACGAGGTAGTCGAACGCGCGGAACCCCGTACCGTCGGGGATCAACAGTCGCGTAGCACCCAGGCGGGGCTCGGTGGCCCATGTCAGCGCGTCGGTCAGGGGCTCGGGTCCGATGAGCTGCTTGTTCGTGCCGGGCAGATAGTCCTCGTGGAGTTCTTCCAGGACTTCGAGGGCGACCGGGGTCGCCCAGCCGGCCAGCGCCAGATCGATCGCCGCACTCACCAGTGCGGCGCCCCGGGGGTTGCCGCCGACGACCGAGGCGCCGCGCAGCATGTGCCACAGCTCCGGGCCTGCGGCGAGCGACTCGGCGATGCCGAAGTCGTCGGCCTGCCGGAGCGCCAGACGCAACCGCCCGTCGCGGTTCGTCCGCCACTCCCTGTGCGTCCTTTCGATCTCCCCGGGCGACCACAACCTGCTCACCTGGAATTCCTCGGCGAGTCGGGTCAGCTCGCACGCCGGGAGGTCGCGGCGGATGCGGGCCCGCATCGTCCCCAGTACGACCGCGCGGGCGGCGCGCAGTCGCCGGAGGTCCGGAAGGCCCAGGGCGGTCGGACCCGTGAGGAAACGCTCCGCGTCGTCGAGCCACAGCAGACAGTCCTCACCCTGTGAGGCGGCGCGAGTGAGCGCGTCGACGGTATCGGAGAGGTCGCCGGCGTCGGCGGGAACGAACAGTAGATGGTCCGGCAGGACCGTGCTCATCGCCTCGTAAGCGCAGCGGGTCTTCCCGGCGGTCGAGTCCCCGACCAGCAGCAGCACTCCGCCGTCCTGGCCCACGCGGGAGAGTGCCCGGCGGAGACCGTCGTCCACGTCCCGATCGATATAGGCCGGGACCGCGTTTCCGCCCTCGGTGGTGCGGGCGCGGTGGACCATCAGCTCAAGCGGGTCGGCATCCCGGACTCGAAGCGTGGTTACTTCTGCGGGAGGCTCAGTCGGCTTCTCTCCTCGTGCTGCTTCGAGAAGGCGTCTGAGGTTGCTGCGCTCGTCGTCCAGTCTGCCTCTCGGCAGTGCGGCGGCCTTCTCGACAGCGGTCAGAAAGGCGTTCAGAGCGGCATAGGAGCCTGGGAGTCTCTCCCCCTTGGTCCAGGCGCTGATGGCCGAGGTGCTCACCTTCGGCAGTCGGGCGTGGGCCTCGCTCGCTTTGGCGACCCGGCCCTGGGTGAGTGTCACCGTTCCTTGGGCCATCGCTGCTCGTAGGCCTCGGGCCAGCTCTGCTCTCGCGCTGGCCGGACGCGGAAGTGGGTTCATGGGTCCATCCTGAATGGAGCCTCTGACAGCGACCGGTGGCGGGGCGCGGCAACGGGACAAGGGCCGCATCCGTGCTCCGAACGCCTTTGGTTTCTTTGTGTACGATAGTACATATCAATGCGTACACTCGTACGCATGGGATATGGACTGCTCGCCGCGGCGATAGCGGCGGAGGTGGCCGGGACGACGGCCATGAAGTACAGCGAGGGATTCACCCGGCTGTGGCCCTCGGTGTTCACCGTGGCCGGGTATCTCATCGCCTTCTCGCTGCTCGCGCAGACCCTGAAGACCCTGGAGGTCGGGACCGCGTACGCGATCTGGGCCGGGGTCGGTACGGCGGTCGTCGCCGCGATCGGGATGGTCTTCCTGGGGGAGAGCACCAGCGCGGTCAAGATCGCGGGGGTGGTGCTGGTGATCGGCGGGGTCGTCCTGCTCAATCTGGGCGGGGCGCACTGATGGCCCGGGTCGGGCCGGGCGGGAGGGGCTGATGGGGCGCCGTTACGACCCCGATCGGCGGCAGCGGATCGTGGCGGCCGCGCTGCGGGTGGTGGCGCGGGACGGGATCGCCGGGCTCAGCCACCGCACCGCCGCCGCCGAGGCGGACGTTCCGCTCGGCTCCACCACGTACCACTTCGCCTCGCTGGACGAACTGCTCGTCGCCGCGCTCCGGCAGGCCGACGAGACCTTCGGGGAAGCCGTCCGGGAGCGCTCCGCGCTCGCCGGGCCCGGCGGTGATCTCGCGGCGGAGCTGGCCGGGGTGATGGGCCGCTGGCTGGCGGGCGAGCGCACCCGGGTGGAGCTGGAGTACGAGCTGTATCTCGCTGCCCTGCGCCGCCCCGCGCTGCGGCCCGTCGCCGCCGAGTGGACCGAGCAGGTCGTCGCCGCGCTCGCCCGGCATACCGACCCGGCCACCGCACGGGCCCTCGTCGCCGCGATGGACGGCATCTGTCTCCAGGCGCTGCTCACCGACACCCCCTATGACGAGGGGTTCGCCCGGGAGGTCCTGGCCCGGATTCTGCGCTGAGCGAGCATGGGCCTGTCTTCCGGATCAGGCTGGATCTGGAAGACAGGCCCCAGGCGACCAGAGCATGGGACCGGTTCGCTCCCCGGCCGGAGGGGAGGTTAGGTTTTCCTCATGACCGATACCACCGTCCCCCGTACCACCGGCGCCGTCGCCGCCGGTCTCGCCACTCTCGCCGCCGACGGCACCGTGCTCGACACCTGGTTCCCCGCGCCGGAACTGGTCGCCGAAGCCGGTCCCTCCGGCACCGAGCGGCTGAGCGCCGAACAGGCCGCCGAACTCCTGGGCGAGGGCGCGTCGGCGGCGGTCGGGCCCGACGCCCGCCGGGGTGTCGAGGTGGTCGCGGTGCGGACCGTCATCTCCTCGCTGGACGAGAAGCCGCTCGACGCGCACGACGCGTACCTCCGGCTCCACCTGCTCTCCCACCGGCTGGTCAAGCCGCACGGCCAGAGCCTGGACGGCCTCTTCGGGCTGCTCGCCAATGTCGCCTGGACCTCGCTCGGCCCGGTCGCCGTGGACGACATCGAGAAGGTGCGGCTCAACGCCCGCGCCGAGGGGCTGCACCTCCAGGTCACCAGCATCGACAAGTTCCCCCGGATGACGGACTACGTCGCCCCCAAGGGGGTACGGATCGCCGACGCCGACCGGGTCCGCCTCGGTGCCCACCTCTCCGAGGGCACCACCGTGATGCACGAGGGCTTCGTCAACTTCAACGCGGGCACCCTCGGGACCTCCATGGTCGAGGGCCGGATCTCCGCCGGGGTCGTCGTCGGCAACGGCTCCGACATCGGCGGCGGCGCCTCCACCATGGGCACCCTCTCCGGCGGCGGCAATGTCGTCATCTCCATCGGCGAGCGCTGCCTCGTCGGCGCCGAGGCCGGCGTCGGGATCGCCCTCGGTGACGAGTGCGTGGTCGAGGCGGGTCTCTATGTCACCGCCGGGACCCGGATCACCCTGCCCGACGGGGAGATCGTCAAGGCGCGGGAGCTCTCCGGCGCGAACAACATCCTCTTCCGCCGCAACTCGGTGACCGGAGCGGTCGAGGCGCGCCCCAACAACGCGGTCTGGGGCGGACTCAACGACGTGCTCCACAGCCACAACTGACGCACGCGCCGCACCGGGGGTGCTACCCGGTGGCGTCCAGCGCCGCCAGTGCCTCCCGCAGCCCGTCGGCCGTCTCCCGGCCGGCGGGCAGCAGCGGTTCCCGTACCGGGCCCGCGTCCAGCAGCGCCTTCACCGTGACCGTGCCCGGCAGCCCCGCCGCCATCAGCGCCCGTGCCAGGGGCATCAGCCGGGCGTTCAGCCGGGCCGCCCCGGCGGTGTCCCCCCGGTCGAAGGCGTCCAGCACCGCCCGCAGCGGCGCCGGGGCCACATTCGCCACCGTGCTCACATAGCCGGTGCCGCCCACCGCGTACAGCGGAAGATTCAGCTCCTCATTGCCCGAGTAGTACGCCAGCGAGGTCCCCGCGATCACCTCGGCGGCGGTCAGCAGATCGCCGGTGCAGTCCTTCACCGCCACGATCCCGGGATGGTCCGCGAGGCCCAGCATCGTCTCCCGCTCGATCCGGGTGCCGGTACGGCCCGGGATGTCGTACAGCATCACCGGAACGCCCACCGCGTCCGCCACCCGGCGGAAGTGTGCCGCCACCGCGGCCTGGGGCGGTCTGCTGTAGTACGGGGTCACCACGAGCAAGCCGTCGGCGCCCGCGCCCTCGGCGGCCCGGGCCAGCTCCACGGTGTGCCGGGTGTCGGCCGTCCCGACGCCCGCGATCAGCGGGACCCCGTCGCCCACCGCCTCCCGTACCGCCCTGACCAGCGTGGTCTTCTCGGCGTCCGAGGTGGTCGGGGACTCCCCGGTGGTCCCGTTCAGCACCAGACCGTCACACCCGCCGGAGACGAGCCGCACCGCGAGCGCCGCGGCCGCGTCCAGGTCCAGCCGCGCCCCGTCGCCGGTGAACGGGGTGATCATCGCGCAGAGCGCCCTGCCGAAGGGCGGTGTGGAGGTCATGACGGCAGTCTGCGGGCGCCGGATCGTTCAGGTCCACTTAGATCCTCTTCGGTCGACGGTGTAGCGCAGCTGAAGGATCCCGGCCTTCGGAACGGTGGTTGACCTCAAGCGCGCTTGACCTTTCACGATGGTGATCCACCGCGCGCCACCGGGGCGTGTGACGGAAGGAGCCCGTCATGTCCGTATCCACGACCGTCCTGCCGCAGGCCCGTCCCGACCTCCGCCGTCCCGGCGTCGGTCTCGTGGGGATCTCCACCTGGGACGTGGGCACCCCCGAACGCCAGCGGGCGGCCCTCGCCGCCATCGAACGGGCCTGGCTCGCCCGGCCCTGGCCCGAGGGGGGACCGCTCTCGTACACCGTGCACCCCGGCGACGACGGCCGGACCCTGCTGCACTACTCCCAGTGGCCCGACCGGGAGGCGTACGACCACTTCGTCCGCACCTTCCGCGACGACCGGAACGCCGAGATCGACGCGGCCGTGCCCGGGATCGAGCGCGTCCGGCTGGACTTCTACGAGCTGTACCGGGGCGGGGCCGACGAACGGGACCCCGGCTCGGTGGTCATCGTGGAGGTGGAGTTCGACGGGCCGGACCGGGAGCGGCAGCGGGAGTGGGTGGACGCGGTCCATACCGCGTTGGCCGCGGACGGGCCCGTGGAGGGCCCTCGGGCCGGGGGCATCGGTGGCTGGTTCCACCTCGGGGTGGAGGGGGACCGGGTGCTCAACTACGCGGAGTGGACCTCCGCGGTGGAGCACGAGCGGGCGCTCGCGGGGCCGGGGGCGGGTGTCGGCGGGCCCACGCCGGAGTGGGCCCGGGTGCATGGCTTCCCGGGGGTGACGACGTCCCGGGTCCGGCGGTACGCCCCGGGCATCGCCCTGGTGCCGAGCGCCTCCGGCGTTTGAGGCGCGGGGTTCGGGGCTGGCCCCGACGTGTGCCTTAATCCCAGCCCCTCCGGCGATTGAGGAGCAGGGGTTCGGGGGCTGGCCCCCGACGTTCCCCCGAGCCGACTCGGGGCCAAGGTCCGTCCTCAATCGCCGGACGGGCTTGATTTACGCGACCGTTCACCCCGAGGTGGCCCGGGGCTGAGGTCCGTCCTCAAGCGCCGGACAGGCTGGTTTTGTGCGGGCAGCCCTTACCTAGGGGGCTTGGGGCGAGGTGTCTCGCATGTGCGGGGGCGGGGGCCTCCGGGCTCACCTCCTCGGGGCCGGCGAACCGGGGCCCGAGTCCAGCGTGAGGGGGTCCTACGCCGGTCCCCTGCGGGGGCGACCCTGCACCCCCCGCCCTCGTGGCACGAGGAACCGCCCCCGACGCGAGGCGGGCCGCGACGGGGGCGGGGGCAAGGCGCGGACCCTACGGGCGGAAGCGGAGCAGCTGGGGGTCGTGGTCGCTGTTCTGCTCGGAGAACTCCGCGTTGATGTGGACGCTGTCGTAGCTGAAGTCGCGGATCGACGGGCTCGTCAGAATCTGGTCCAGCACCTGGCTGTTGCCCTGGAAGACATAGGAGTAACGGTCCTTCCGGGGAAGCGACTTCACCGCCGGGTACAGCGCCCCGCCCTCCGTGAGCGCGCCGGTGGTCGCGGAGAACTCGAAGTCGTTGATGTCCCCGACGACCAGGACATCCGCCCGGCGGTCCACCTTGAGGATCTTCTTCACGAAGGCGTTGACCGACTGCGCCTGCTGGAGCCGCTTGACCTCGGAGGAACGGTTCGGCGGCTGGCGGTGCGAGGTCAGGGCCTCGTCGCCGCCCTTGGAGCCGAAGTGGTTGGCGATCACGAAGACCGAGCGCCCCCGGAAGGTGAACTCGCCCGCGAGCGGCTTGCGGCTGTCCGCCCACGCGGTGTTCGCCGGGTCGATCCGGCCCGGCGAGAGGGTCAGCGCGGCGCCCCGGCCGTGCGCCCCGGCCGTCACCTCGGCCGGGGTGGTCGCGTCGCCGCCCGCCCGGTCGGTGAAGGACACCCGCTCCGGGTTGAAGAGGAACACCTGGCGGATGTTGCCGCCGGGCTCGCCGCCGTCCTTGTTGTTCTCCGGAGTGATGGAGCGCCAGTCGTAGGACGGGCCGCCCGCCGCGACGATCGCCTCCGTGAACTTCCGGACCGTCTCATCGGCCGCGACCGTGCCGTCGTTCTTCCGGCCGTTGTTGTCCTGGATCTCCTCCAGGGCGACGATGTCGGGCGAGGCGAGGTTCTCCACCACGGCACGGGCCAGGGAGTCGAACTTCTCCTGCGGGTCCGCCGGGTCCAGGTTCTCCACGTTGTACGTGGCCACCGCCAGCTCGCCGGAGCGCTGCGGGCGGGCCTGCTCCCGGGTCAGCCCCCGGTCCTCGACGGCGCCCAGGGAGCGCGCGGCCAGCGTGTAACCGCCGAACTGGTTGAAGTCCAGCGGACCCTCGGTCGTCCCCGTGAGCACATCGCCGACATTCGCCTTCGGGAAGGGCCGCTCGGCGAGCGGGATCAGCGACTGGATCTTGAGCCGGCCGGTGTTCTGCGAGGTGTACGAGCCATAGAGCGCGCCGCCGCGAAGGGTGCGGTTCTCGTGCGGCTTCACCGTCACCCACAGCTCGGAGTACGGGTCGCTGGCCCCCACGATCCGCGAGGTGCCGATCCGGACCTGGCTCCCCTCCAGCGCCTCGTAGAGGTCCAGCGCGTAGACGCGGGGACGCAGCGGCAGGGCGTTGACGCTGCCGCCGGCGGCGGGGTCGCCCTCGGGTGCGTACCGGGAGGGCACCGAGCGGGCGGAGAGGGTCACCGGCGCGGGCAGCGCGTTCCCGGAGGAGACCACGGTGACCGTCGGGCGGGTGATCTGGGTCAGCGACTGGTTCCCGGAGGAGGCCCCGCCGGGGATGTACTCGGTGACCGTGCCGGACACCTTCACCTCGTCACCGGCGCGGACGGCGGGAGTGGCCGAACCGGTGAAGACGAAGACACCCTCGCTGGTGGCGGGGTCGGCGTCGGCGGACGGCTCCTGGAACCAGAAGCCCCGGGCCGAGCCATAGCCGCGTACACCCGTCACGATGCCGGGGACATCGGTGACGGCCTGCCCGGCCAGCGGCGATATCCGGGTGGCCCCCTGGATGTCATGGATCCTGACCTGGTCGGCGGCGGGCCCGGCCGGGGTCGCGGCGGCGGAGGACCCGGCGAGCAGCCCGGCGGCGAGCGCGGTGGCGACGGCGGCGGAGAGCACGGCGGTGCGCGGGACGGCCCGGCGCGGGGCGGCGGCTCTCGGGGCGGCGGACGAGGACGGCATGGACGATCTCCCGGATCGAGGCGGCTGAGGGTGGCAGGCGCGGCGCTGATGAGGCATCACCACAGCTCTACGCGCGTCAATCTCGGGGCTGTCCGCCGTACTTGTCAAGGGCGGATCCGGGGAGCGGGGAAGCGTGCGGCGCGGGCCGGGCGGCGGAGGGGGGCGGCAGGCGGTCACCGGGGTGCTCGCAGAGGTGTGCGGAGGGGGCGGGCCGGTCGGCGAAACCCGGTGAAATACGTCTACGCTGGAGCGCGCCCGGGACCCTGCCGGAACCTGCGCGCCCGCCCGTACGTACATCCCGTACGACGACCCGTACGCCGAGGAGACACAGCCCGATGCCCCAAGACGGTCCCACCCTGCCGCCCGTGCTGCTGCGCCCGGACGCGGAGCTGGCACGGGACGCGCTCGCCGCCCCGTCGCTCACCCGGGCCGTACGGCTCGCCCGCTGGGCCGGACCGCACACCCGGGTCGGCGCGGGCGGCGAACTGGCGGAGGAACTGCTGCCCGCCGCGGCCGAGGAGCTGGGTCTGGAGCCCGACGCGGACGGCCGGGCGTTCGCGAGCGAGGCATGGCGGCTCGCGGTGGACGCGGGGCTGATCGCCTTCACCGACCCGGAGGGCGACGCCGATACCGAAGCGGACGCCGACGTCGATGCCGATGCCGATGCCGAGGCCGAGGAGGCTCCGGGGACGGCGGGTCCGGGGGAGAATCTCCCGCTGCTCACCGGGGGCGGCCCCCGGGATGTCCTCGCCATCTGGCTGGAGGCGCTGGACGCGGTGCACGCCGATGCCATCGCGCCCCTCCTGGACGACCCGGCCGACATCATCGGCGAGGACGGCGAGATCGACTTCAGCCGGCTGGAGTGGGACCCGGACGCCGAGGCGGAGTTCCTCGACGGGGTCCTCGGCAATCTCTATCTCCTGACCGTCTCGGACAAGGGCGCCGGGGACCAGCCGGTGCCGCTGCCCGCGCTCGCGGCGTCGATGATCGTCCCCGATGACATGGGCGAGCCCACCAACGATGTGCTGGAGCAGGTCTCCGACGCGATGATGCGGCTGGACGACCAGTTCCGGCTGCTGGAGCCGATCGGTCTGGTCGAGTACCAGCCGGTGGACGAGGCCCTGATGGCCGAGGACGACGGCGAGTCCCCGCCCCTCGTGGACGAGGACGTCTCCCGTTACGGGCTGGTCCGGCTGACACCGCTCGGGCTGTACGGGGTCCGTGCGCGGATGCTGGAGGCGGGGGTCGACGCCCCCGCCGTGGGCGAGCTGGCGGACAAGGGCGCGGACGCGCTGCTGGACGGTCTCGCCCACTATCCGGAGCGGGCGGCCCGCGCGGAGACCGAGCAGTGGCTCGTCCGCCGGGAGCCGGTGGCGGCGGCGCGCGAGCTGCTGGCGGCGGCGCGGGGCGCGGACCGGGGCGGTCCGCTGCGGCGCCTCCGCTGTCAGCAGGCGCTCGCCCTCGTCGGCGACCAGGCGGAGCCCGAGGTCCGCGCGGTCCTCGACGACCTGGAGCTGGGCGGCCTCGCCCGGGTCTGGCTCGCGGAGCGCGGCGCGGCGGAGGTGCCCGCGCCGCCGGAGTCCATGGTCTTCTGGCTCTCCATCGACACGATCGCGGCGCAGCTCGACGCGGACGGGGAGTCGGAGGAGCTGCGGGGGCTGATCGCGGGGCTCACCGGACAGCACGGTGGCTTCTTCGACGCGGCCTGGCGGGTGGACCACCCGTCCACGGCGGAGGTCCTGGAGGCGATGGGGCGCCTCCACCCGGACAAGTCCGCCGCGAAGGCGGCCCGTAAGGCGGCGTTCAAGGCGCGCTCGCGGGAAGCCTGAGCGGAGAGGCGGGACCGAGGGGTCGAGGGGCTCGGAGCACGGTGCCCCGAGCCCCTCGACCCCTGGGTCCGGCGCGGCTGCGTTGGCCGGGTAAACCCCCGCTGACCAGCCTTGGAGCAGCACATCGGCTCCGCTCTGCCCGGCGACTTCATGGCGTTCCTCGACGCGTACGGCAGCGGCGTCGTCTCGGGTGAGCCGGTCGTCTTCCACCCGCGCGGATCGACCCCCTTGCTGGAGCGCATGCGCACGACGCACCGGTTGTTCACCGAGCGCCGGGAGAGGAGCCTGAGCCGGGGCGATTCCGCGCGTCTCCCGTACCCGTCGCATCTCCCGTACCCCTTTCACCCCGAACCCGGTGGACTGATCTCCTGGGGGTGACGACGACACCGGGGGGCGACATCGGAGGGCGACATCGGAGGGCGACATCGGAGGGCGACACCGGGGAGTGACCCGGGCAGTGGCACGTGTCACATGTCCGGAGGCCCGTCCCCGGAAGGAGCGTAAAAGTCCGGCCAAGTGAGTGGCCGATTTCCAGCCCCCCGTGTCGTTGGGTGTTCAAACGAGGTTCGTACGAGGGAGGAATCGTTTGCTCGCGTTCCCACCAGGCGCGTGGGCAACCCCTGCACAGTCACAGGAACCCCAGGTCCACCCCCGACCCAGGAGACACCCTATGCCGCTCACCCGCAGAGAATTCAGCCGACAATCGGCGCTCACCGGCTTCGCCCTCACCGGCGCCGTCGGAGCGCTGGCCACAGCACCCGGGGCGCTGGCTGCCGATGAGCCGGCGGACCGGGAGGAGAACGCGGCGGCACGGCTGGGGTACGGACCGTTGATACCGGACCCCGAGGGGCTGCTCGCCCTGCCCGAGGGGTTCTCCTACCGGGTACTCACCCACGCCGGGGTGACCCGTCTGGAGAGCGGTGAGTTCACGCCTTCCGCCCATGACGGCACCGCCGCCTTCCCCGGTGCCCGGGGGGTGACCCTGCTCGTCGTCAACCACGAGCTGCGCGGCCACCGGGACCTCTGGGACCACCCCGTACCGCTGGCCGAGGGCCGGGTGTACGACCCGGCGGCGGCCGGCGGCTGTACCGTCGTGGAGTCCCGGCGTGACGGCCGGGTCGCCCAGTGGGTCGGCATCACCGGGACCTCCACCAACTGCGCGGGCGGCAGCACCCCTTGGGGTACCTGGCTGACCTGCGAGGAGACCGAGGAGCTGGCCGGTCAGAACGGGATGACCAAGGACCACGGCTATGTCTTCGAGGTCGACCCCTACGACCGCCGGGCGCTGCGCGACCCCCGGCCCATCAAGGCGCTGGGGCGCTTCCCGCACGAGGCCGTCGTCATCGACCCGTCCCGGGGCCACGCCTATCTGACCGAGGATGCGCGCGACCCCCACGGCCTGCTCTACCGCTGGGTCCCGCCGCGCGGCTTCCGCCACGGCCGGGGCGCGCTGCGCAACCTCGCGGACGACGCCGGGGAGTTCCAGGCACCCCGCTGTTTCGACTCCGGCGGGCGCTTCGTCGACGATCTGTCGCGGGCCACCCGGATCGGCACCGTCTACGGGGTGGACTGGGTCGACGTCCCCGACCGTGACGCCCGTACCACCCCGGTCCGGAAGCAGTTCGGGGAGACGGGGATCACCCGGGGCCGCAAGCTCGAAGGGATGTGGTGGGGCGACGGCGGCGCGTACTTCGTCTCCTCGTACGCCCGTGCGGACAGCCCCGGCGGAGCCCACAACGGCCAGGTGTGGTTCTACGACCCCAAGCGGCGGACCGTCACCCTCAAGGTGCTCCTCGGGGTCGCCGAGGGCTTCGACGGCCCGGACAACATCACCGTCTCCCCGTACGGCGGGCTGGTCATCGCCGAGGACGGCGACGGGGCCCAGCACCTCTTCGGCGCGACCGACCGGGGTGCCACCTATCCGATCGCCCGCAGCCAGCTGAACAACGGCTCCGAGGAGGCGCCCGAGTACAGCGAGTTCGCCGGGGTCTGCTTCTCGCCGGACGGGAAGACGCTCTTCGCGCACTGCCAGAACCCGGGGATCATGTTCGCCATCACCGGCCCGTGGCGGCGTCAGCCGCACCGCCACTGACCCTCGCGGCGTTGTACGCCCGTACCTCCTGACGGCCGGGGGTACGGGCGTACCGGCCCCGGTCGTCGCGGCCGGGGCCGGGCCGTCAGCGGGTCACCGGTCCGTCCTCCGCCGTGTCCTCTCCGGCGGGACCACCTGCCCCCGGCGGCCTGCCCCCCGGCCTGCTCCCTCCAGCCCCACCCGGCCGCCCGTGCCCGCGGTCTCCCGGGTGACGGCGACGCACCCGCCCCACGGGCCGGTCGCGATTCCCGAACCGCCGGTAAGGGACCGGGACACCTCCTACAGTGATGGCTGTCCGGGACCGCCGGGGGCAAGGGCGGACACCCCGGGCAGTGGTGAACCCCGAACACCGCGATCCGGCCGCCACCGTCGTGGATCGGCCGACAAACGCTTTCCACGGGTTCCGTGGGCTTGTTCTCCGTGGCCCGGCCCTTACAATGGGCGGACCTCCCGGTGCGCAGGCCGCGGCCCCTTCCTGCAAAGAAACCGCCGCCGTCACTTTGATCTCGGGAGGCTCACCGTCAGGGCGCCCGGTGCGCCGTGGCGCTGTGCTTCCCCCGTGAGTCCCGGGGGAATCCCTATGGCACATTCCAACGGTCCCGACGACGGGCCGCAACGCGTGCCCGGCTCCGGGCCCGATCCTCGTACCGCGCTGTTCCGCCTGATCGTCGGGCACTTCGTGAATCCGGAGGCGCTGACGGCGGCCGGCACCGGCACACCTCTGATCGTGGGGTTACGGGAGCTGTCCGTCGCCGACCCGGAGTGGACCGCCGGGCTGATCGGCTGGCTGCGCTCCCAGGACCGGATGCGGACGGTCTCCCTGATGGCGGCGGCCGAGTACGTCAGGGCACGCATCGACGCCGCCCGGGACCAGGGGCCGTCCAACCGCGCGGTGGTCGGCTCGGTACTGCGGCGCGCCGACGACCCCGCCGCGCTGATCGCCTACTGGATGGAACGGTACGGGCGGAGCATCCCCAAACCCGTCAAGCGGGGGGTGGCCGACGCGGTGGCCCGGCTGTGGAACGGCCGGGCGCTGCTGGAGTACGACCACGCCACCAGCGGCTATCGCTTCGGTGACATCCTCAGCCTGGTGCACGCGGTGCCCGACCCGGCCAAACCCTGGCAGCCCGCGCTCTTCCGGTACGCCGTCGACCGGCGGCACCGCCCGGACACCGCCGAACCGCCGCCCGCCGACCGTGCCCTGACGGCCCACCGGGCCCTCCTCGATCTGCCGGTCGCCGAGCGCAGGGCGGCGGTCCTCGCCCCCGGCGGTGCCGCCCGGCTGGCCGCCGACGGCATCGGCGCCGAGGAGGTGACCCGGCTGCTCCAGGGGACGGTCGACGCGTCCGTGTGGGAGGTGCTGATCCCGCTGATGGAACCGCTCGCCCTGGTGGAGCAGTTGGGCACCTTCGACCGGGTGGGCATCGCGGAGGAGGCCGCCGGGCGGATCGCGGAGCGGATCGCCGACCCCGCCGAGGTGGCCCGTGCGGGGGCGCTGCCGCTGCGCTATCTCGCCGCCCATCAGCAGACCTCCTCGCTGCGCTGGTCGGAGGCGCTGGAGCGGGCGCTGGGCCATGCGCTGGCCCTGGTACCCCGGCTGCCCGGCCGCACCCTGGTGCTGGTGGACCGCTCGGCCTCGATGTGGTCGCTGCTGGGGGAGGGGCGACGGCTCACCAAGGCGGACGCCGCCTCGGTCTTCGGGATCGCCGTCGCCATGCGGGCCGAACGGGCGGACCTGGTGCAGTTCGGCTCCTCCAGCGCGGTGGTCCGCTTCCGGCCGGGGGACTCGGTCCTGGCGGTGCTGGAGCGCTTTGTCAGCATGGGCGGCACCCATGCCGCCGAGGCGCTGCGCGAGCGCTATCGGGGCCATGACCGGGTCCTGGTCGTCACCGATGAACCGGCGGGGCGCGAGCCGTGCGACACCTGGTGGCCCGGGGTGCCGGGGCCGGACACGGCGGACCCCGGCGGCTCCGGCCCCTCCGGCCGGCGGGCGGCCCCGGTCTACTCCTGGCATCTGGCGCGGCGCCCCCCGGGGGCCCGGTCGCCGGGCCCCCACTGCTTCGAGGGGCTCACCGACGACGCCTTCCGGATGGTGCCCCTGCTGGAGCGCGCCGAGCGGGGCGAATGGCCCTGGAACTGAGCCCTCCGCCCCGGCGCCGGATGCCCCGGCCCGCCGCCTCGGGCCCAGCGGCCCGGGGCGACGCATACACCTTTGCGCCCTCTCAGAGCGCCTGGCCCGCAGGACGCACCATGTCCCGGACGGTACGGGCCTTGACGAAGTCGCCCATGGCGGTCATCTCCCACTCGCCCGAGAACTGCCGGATCAGCTTGGCCATCATCACGCCGGTCTTGGACTCGGCGCTGGTGAGGTCGAAACGGACCAGCTCCTCACCGGAGCCGGCGTCGATCAGCCGGCAGTACGCCTTGGCGACCTCGGTGAACTTCTGCCCGGTGAAGGAGTTCACCGTGAAGACCAGGCCGGTGGCCTCGGCGGGGATACGGCCGAGGTCGACGGTGATCGTCTCGTCGTCGCCCGCGCCCTCGCCGGTGAGATTGTCGCCGGAGTGCTGGATCGCGCCGCCCAGGATGGAGAGCCGGCCGAAGTAGCAGGCGTCCAGCATGTTGCGGTTGGGGCCGTAGGCGATCACGGAGGCGTCGAGGTCGATGTCCTTGCCCCGGTAGGCGGGCTCCCAGCCGAGGCCCATCCGGACCTGGGAGAGCAGCGGCCGGCCGCCCTTGACCAGGGACACCGTCTCGTTCTTCCGGAGATTGACCCGGCCCTTGTCGAGGTTGATCTTCCCGGGGGCGGCCGGTGCTGCGGGGGCGGCCGGGGCGGCCTGCGGCGCCGGGGCGGGGGGCGCGGGAGGTGCGGCGGGTGCGGTGGGTGCCGAGCCGGCGCGGGCCCGGGAGGGGGCCGCCGGGGGAGCGGCGGGCGGTGCCGGGGGCGCCTGGGGCGCGGGCGCGGCGGGCGCGGGCTCGTCCACCGAGACCCCGAAGTCGGTGGCGATCCCCGCCAGGCCGTTGGCGTATCCCTGGCCGACGGCGCGGACCTTCCACACGCCATTGCGCCGGTAGATCTCCACCACGACCAGGGCGGTCTCGCTGCCCAGCCGGGGCGGGGTGAAGGCGGCGAGCACGGCGCCGCTGTCCGCGTCCCGGACGGTGGCGGTGGGCTCGATGCCCTGGAAGGTCTGCCCGGCGGCGTCGGGGCTGGCGGTGACGACGACCTTCTCGATCCCGGCCGGGATCGCCGAGGTGTCCACCACGATCGCGTCCGGGGCGCCCTGGCCGCCGGGGCGGTGGGTCACTCCGGGGCCGGTGGGCTGGTTGTAGAAGATGAAGTCGTCGTCGGAGCGCACCTTGCCCTGGTCCGTCAGCAGCAGGCCCGAGACGTCGAGCCGTACCGGCGCGGCGACATCCACCGCCACACGCGCGGCCGGGAGGGGAAGGTTCGATCCGGGGGTCATGGCTGTCATACCCGGGAGAACGAGCCAAGGGGCTTTACCGTTCCCTTACCGTTTGCTCCCCTATCCCCCGTTCGGGTGATCCTCCGGGCCCGCCCGCCGGAGGGCCGGTGCCCCCAGGGGCCCCGCCCGCCGTCCTCAGTGCGGCCAGATCGGCGGACGGGTGACAAAGTGCCCCCCGAGGCAGCGGTGGTCCGGATTGTCCGGGTCCAGCTCCCCCTGTTCCGCCACGAGCGCCGCCGCGAACCGCTCCGAGTCGTCCTGGGGCTCGTACCCGAGGGCCCGTGCGGGCCCCAGGTCCCACCAGAGCCGGGTGTTGGCCGACGAGCCGTACACCACGGTGTGGCCGACCCCCTCGGCGGTGAGCGCCGCGTGGCAGAGCCGGGCGCCGTCCCCGGGGCTCATCCAGACCGAGAGCATCCGCACCGTACGGGGCTCCCGGAAGCACGAGCCGATCCGGATCGAGACGGTCTCCACCCCGTGCCGGTCCCAGTAGAGCTGTGCCAGATCCTCGCCGAAGCACTTGGAGAGCCCGTAGAAGGTGTCCGGCCGGCGCGGGGTGTCGACGGGGATCAGCTCCCCGGGGGCGAGGGGCGGCTCACCGGGCGGCCGGGGGGTGTAGCCGACCGCGTGGTTGCTGGAGGCGAAGACGACCCGCCGGACCCCCTCCTCGCGCACCGCCTCGTACAGCCGGAAGGTCCCCTCGATGTTCGCCCGCAGGATCCTCTCGAAGGAGGACTCCAGGGAGATCGCCGCCAGATGGAGGACCGCGTCCACGCCTCGGACCGCCTCGCGCAGCGCCTCCCGGTCGGCGAGGTCGGCGACGATCGCCTCCGGTGCCCCCTCGACCGGGCGGGCGTCGAGGAGCCGCAGGGTCCAGCCGTACGCGGGAAGCAGCTCCCGCATCAGAGTGCCGAGTCCGCCGGCCGCGCCGGTGAGCAGAACCGTGCGGGGAGCTGTCATGGATGAGTCTCCTTGAATTGCTCAGGTCCATGGACGGAATTGCTCAGGCTCTTGGACGGCATTCACATGCATGGACACGCTAGGGAGTGGCCCGGACACCGTCAAGTGTGGCGCGGAGTAACCAACTCCGCCTCGAAGTCGGTGGTTTCCGTCTTGACCGGCCGCATTCGGCTGCCTTAGCGTGACGCCGTTCAGGGATATGGACATCGATCACATTGGTGCACGAGTTTGTTCGAGTTCATTCTTGGGAGGCTCGATGCACGGCCAGGGAGCGCCCGTGACCACAGCCCCGCTCGCCGATCGTCTGACCCGGGTGCAGGGACCGCTCTTCTTCCCCGTCACCCCCTTTGGCCCGGACGGCTCCCTCGACCCCGACCTCTACCGGACCCATGTCCGGGCGGGCGTGGACGCCGGAGCGGCGGCCGTCTTCAGCTGCTGCGGCACCGGCGAGTTCCACGCACTGACCCCGGAGGAGTTCGCCGTCGCCGTCGCCGCCGCCGTCGAGGCCACCGGGGGTGAGGTCCCCGTCCTCGCCGGAGCGGGCTACGGCACCGCGCTCGCCGTCCGCTACGCACGCGCCGCCGAGGCGGCCGGGGCCGACGGACTGCTCGCCATGCCCCCCTACCTCGTCGTCCCCGACCAGGCCGGACTGGTGCGCCACTACACCGAACTCGCCCTGGCGACCGCCCTGGACCTCGTGGTCTACCAGCGGGACAACGCCGTCTTCACCCCCGAGACCGTCGTGGAACTCGCCCGCATCCCCAGGATCGCCGGGCTCAAGGACGGCCTCGGCGACCTCGATCTGCTCCAGCGCACGGTCAGCGCCGTCCGCCGGGACGTCCCCGGCCGTGACTTCCTCTACTTCAACGGACTGCCCACCGCCGAACTCACCGGGCTCGCCTACCGGGGCATCGGCGTCACCCTCTACTCCTCCGCCGCCTTCGCCTTCGTCCCCGATGTCGCCATGACCTTCCACCAGGCGCTCACCCGGGGCGACGACAAGACCGTGGCCCGGCTCCTCGACGGCTTCTTCACCCCCCTGGTCGCCCTGCGCAACCAGGGGCGCGGCTACGCCGTCTCGCTGGTCAAGGCGGGCGTACGGCTCGCAGGACTCGATGTCGGCGGGGTACGGCCACCGCTGAGCGACCCCGCGCCCGCCCATGTCGACGCGCTCGCGGAACTGATCGAGCGGGGGCGCGCCCTGCTGGAGGAGCCCGCGTGAGGGCCGCCGTCTTCCTCTACCCCTGGGATGTCATCGGGGACCCCGGAGCCCCCGGGAGGATCGCCGCGCTCGGCGTCCGGCAGGTCACCCTGGCCGCCGCGTACCACTCGACCCGGGCCCTGACCCCCCGCCACCCCCGCCACCGGATCGTCACCGCCGGGTACGCCTCCGTGCTCTATCCACCGGACCCGGCACGGTGGTCGGGGCGGCGCCTGCGCCCCCACCCGGCGGGCGCCTGGGCCCCGGGCGACGCCTTCGCCGAGGCGGCCGGCGCGCTGGCCGCCGCCGGGCTCGACGTCCACAGCTGGGTGGTCCTCGCCCACAACTCCCGGCTGGGCGCCGAACACCCCGACACCTCCGTCGTCAACGCCTACGGCGACCGCTACCCCTGGGCGCCCTGCATCGCCCGTACGGAGGTCCGCGCCTTCCTGGCGGACCTCGCGGCGGAGGCGGCCACCCGGCCGGGCGCGCACGGCACCGAACTGGAGTCCTGCGGCTGGTACGGACTGGCCCATCCGCACGCCCACGACAAGACCGCGGGGGTGGAGCTGGGGGACGCCGCCCAGTATCTGATGTCCCTCTGCTTCTGCTCCTCCTGCCGTGCCGGGTACGCGGAAGGGGGCACCGACCCCGACCGGCTGGCCCGGTCGGTGCGCGCGGCCCTGGACCCGGTGTGGACGGGCACAGCCCCGCCCGGCGCGGAGATCGAACGGCTGCTCGGCGCGGAAGGGACCGCGGCCACCCTGGACTTCCGCACCCGTACCGCGCGCGCCTTCCAGGAGGAGACGGTCGCGGCGGTACGGGCCGGGGCACCCGGGGGCTTCCCGGTGCTGCTCCACGCCGACCCAGTCGCCCACCGCTGCGGGGCCAACGCCGGGGTGGACCCGGCCCATGTCCTCTCCGTCGCGGACGGGGTCGTCGTCCCCTGCGCCGGGGGCCCCGACGCGCTGCGGCCCTTCGCGGAGCGGAGCACCCGGGGCGCCCGGAGCACCCGGGGCGCGGTCATCGCGGCCAATCTCACGGTGGTCGCGGGGATGGGCGGCCGCCCGGCGACCCTGGAGGCCGACGCCCGCCGGGCGGCCGAGCTGGGCGCGGGCGAACTGCGGCTCTACCACGCGGGGCTGGCCTCGGACGACGATCTCCGGCTGGTCCGTACCGCCCTGTCCCGGCTCTCCGGCCCGTCCTGACCGGGCCCGCCCCGGCCGGGGCCTCCCGGGGTCGTCCATCCCGAACGAAGGGGAGAGGAACCGCACATGACCGAGGACCCGAGAACCGCGCTCGCCGATGTCGTGGCGATTCCCGTCACCCCCTTCGCCGCCGACGGCACCGTCGACGAGGGCGCCCACCGGGCGCTGCTGCGGCGGCTGATCGACCACGGGGTCACCACCCTGACGCCCAACGGCAACACCGGGGAGTACTACGCCCTCACCCCCGACGAGCGCCGTCGCGCGGTCGAGGTGACCGTCGAGGTGGCCGAGGCCACCGGGGCGGTCACCGGGGTGCCGGTCACCGTGGTCGCCGGGGTCGGGCAGGAGCTGCCGACCGCCGTGGCCGCCGCCCGCCATGCCGGGGCCGCCGGGGCCCGGCTGGTCATGGTGCACCAGCCGGTGCACCCCTATGTCGCCACCGGCGGCTGGGTCGACTACCACCGGGCCGTCGCCGACGCCGTCCCCGGACTGGGGGTCGTCCCCTATGTCCGGGATCCGCTGCTGCCCGGCACGGCCCTGCGCGAACTGGGCCGCCACTGCCCCAATGTGATCGGGGTGAAGTACGCCGTCCCGGACGCGGTGACCTTCGCCGCCTTCGCCCGGGACGCGGGCCTCGCCCGGTTCGTCTGGGTCGCGGGCCTCGCCGAGCTGTACGCCCCCGCCTACTGGGCCACCGGCGCCACCGGCTTCACCTCCGGCCTGGTCAACGCCGCCCCCGGGATCTCGCTGGCGATGCGGGACGCGCTGCGCGCCGGACGGTACGACCGGGCGATGGAGATCTGGGAGCGGATCCGGCCCTTCGAGGAGCTGCGGGCCCGTCACCGCTCCGCCGACAACGTCAGCGTGGTCAAGGAGGCCCTGGCCGCGCTCGGGCACTGCCGCCGCGATGTCCGCCCGCCGAGCCGGGCCCTCCCGGAGGAGGCGCGGGCGCGGGTCGCGGCCCTGGTCCGGGGCTGGGACGCATGAACGCCCCCCGACCGGATCCCCCCGCCGCACCTCCCGGCATACCCCCCGCCGCACCCCCGGGTACACCGCCGGGGGAGCACCCGGGGGAGCGGCGGCTGCGCAGCCATCAGTGGTACGGCAGCCACCTCCATGACGGCCTGCGCTCCTTCAGCCATCGCGCCCGCACCCGCCAGCTCGGCTATCTCCCCGAGGAACACCTCGGCAAGCCGGTGATCGCCGTGGTGAACACCTGGTCGGACATCAACCCCTGCCATGTCCATCTGCGGGAGCGGGCCCAGGCCGTCAAGCGCGGGGTCTGGCAGGCGGGCGGCTTCCCGCTGGAGTTCCCGGTCGCCACCCTCTCCGAGACCTTCCAGAAGCCGACCCCGATGCTCTACCGCAATCTGCTGGCGATGGAGACCGAGGAGCTGCTGCGCTCCTACCCGGTGGACGGCGCGGTGCTCCTCGGCGGCTGCGACAAGTCCACCCCCGCCCTGCTGATGGGCGCCGCCAGCGCGGACCTGCCCGCCGTCTTCGTCCCCGCCGGGCCGATGCTCCCGGGCCACTGGCGGAACGAGGTCCTGGGCTCCGGTACCGATATGTGGCGGTACTGGGACGACCACCGGGCCGGGCTGATCGGCGACCGGGAGCTGGCGGAGCTGGAGACCGGTCTGGCCCGCTCGCCCGGCCTCTGTATGACCATGGGCACCGCCGCCACCCTGACCGCCGCCGCCG
The DNA here is from genome assembly GCF_040299965.1 of Streptomyces sp. NPDC000594. NCBI lineage: Bacteria > Bacillati > Actinomycetota > Actinomycetes > Kitasatosporales > Streptomycetaceae > Streptomyces > Streptomyces sp. NPDC000594. The sequence goes on from NZ_JBEPCY010000020.1 coordinate 46,652, forward strand.
AGGCGCTGGGCGTCACCGTCCCGGGGGCCTCCGCCATCCCGGCGGCCGACTCCGGCCACGATCGGATGGCCGCCGCCTCGGGACGGCTCTGTGTCGATCTCGTCCACCGCGATCTGCGGCTGTCGGCGGTGCTCACCCGGGAGGCCTACGAGGACGCGGTGACCACCGTCCTGGCGCTCGGCGGCTCCACCAACGCGGTGATCCATCTGATCGCCATGGCGGGCCGTTCCGGGGTCCGGCTCACCCTGGACGACTTCGACCGGATCGCCCGTACCGTGCCCGTCCTCGCCGATCTGCGGCCCGGCGGACGCCATCTGATGGAGGACTTCCACTTCGCGGGCGGGCTGCCCGGCCTCCTCACCCGGATCGCCGACCGGCTCCACCAGGAGCGCCCCACCGTGGCCCACCCCACCCTGCGCGAACAGCTGGCGGGGGCGCTGGTCCACAACGACGAGGTGATCCGTCCCCGGGACCGGCCGCTCGCCGAGGAGGGCGGCCTCGCGGTGCTGCGCGGCAACCTCTGCCCCGACGGCGCCGTCATCAAGCACATCGCCGCCGAGCCCCGGCTGCTGCGGCACACCGGGCCCGCCGTGGTCTTCCCCGACTACCGCACCCTCCAGCGGACCATCGACGACCCCGCGCTCGGCATCACCCCCGGCCATGTCCTGGTGCTCCAGAACGCGGGCCCGGTCGGCGGCCCCGGGATGCCCGAGTACGGGATGCTGCCGCTCCCCTCGTATCTGCTGGAGCGGGGGGTACGGGACATGGTCCGGATCTCCGACGCCCGGATGAGCGGCACCAGCTATGGCGCCTGTGTGCTGCACATCGCGCCCGAGTCAGCCATCGGCGGCCCGCTGGCGCTGGTCCGCGACGGGGACCTGATCACCCTCGACGTACCGGCGCGCACCCTGCGGCTGGAGATCACCGGCGAGGAGCTGGCCGTCCGCCGGGCCGGCTGGACCCCGCTCCCGGACCGGTACGAGCGGGGGTACGGGGCGCTGTACACGGAGCACATCACCCAGGCCGACACCGGCTGCGACTTCGGCTTCCTGGCCCGCCCCGGCCACAACCCCGAGCCCTACGCGGGGTAGCGCCCAGGGCCCCGGGGTCTCGCCCCGGGCCCCGCGCGGGGTGGGGCCCGGGATCCGAGCGGGGTACCCGGGGTGTCACTTCAGGGCGGCGGCCATCATCTTCTGGGCGACCGGCGCGGCCAGACCGTTGCCGCTGACCTCGGAGCGGGGGCCGCCCGAATCCTCGATGATCACCGCGACGGCGACCTCGTCGCCGGTCTCCGGGTCGGTGGCGTACGAGGTGAACCAGGCCGACGGGGTCGCGCTGTTGTTCATGCCGCGCTGGGCGGTGCCGGTCTTGCCGCCCACCTCGGCCCCCGCCACCCGGGCGTTGGAGCCGGTGCCGTCCTCCACCACGGTGACCATGGCCTCGCGCAGCTGGGCGGCGGTGCGCTCGGAGACGACCCGCCGCTCGTCGGCGTCCTGGTGCGACTCCAGGGTCTCCCCGTCCCCGTCCACCACCTCGGAGACCATGTGCGGGGCCTTGAGCACCCCGTCGTTGGCGATGACCGCGGAGACCATCGCCATCTGGAGCGGGGTCGCGGTCACATCGAACTGCCCGATGCCGGTCATCGCGGTCTGCGCCCGGTCCAGACCGGTGGGGTAGACGCTCTCGTACGCCCGGACCGGGACATCCAGCTCCTTGTCGTTGAAGCCGAACTTCTCCGCCATGGCCCGGACCGTGTCCTGGCCGAGGTCGACGGCGAGCTTGCCGAAGACGTTGTTGCAGGACCAGCGGAGCGCGGTACGGATCGAGGCGTTCTCGCAGGGCGCGCCGGGGATGTCATTGGGCAGATTGCGGATGGTGCCGGGCAGCGTGTACGGCATGGGGCTGTCGGTGGGCTCGTCGACGGAGCCGTAGCGCCCCTCCTCCAGCGCGGCCGCGGCGACCACCAGCTTGAAGGTGGAGCCGGGGGCGATCGGCTCCCGGATGGCGCGGTTGACCATCGGCTTGTCCTTGTCGGCGAGGAGCGCCTTCCAGGTGTCGCCGTCCGTCTGCCCGGCGATGGTGGAGGGGTCGTACGAGGGGGTGCTCACCATGGCGAGGACCTCCCCGCTCGCCGGGTCGAGGGCGACGGCGGCCCCCTTGGTGTCGCCGAGGGCCCGGTAGCCGGCCTTCTGGACGGCGGGGTCGATGGTGGTCAGCACCGAGCCGGGCTGCTGCCGGCTGCGCAGCAGGGCGTCGCCGGGGCTCTTCAGCCGGTCGTCGGTGCCGTCCAGCACATCGCGGTAGATCCCCTCCAGCTGGGTGGAGCCGTACGCCTGGGAGCTGTAGCCGGTGATGGGGGCGTAGAGCGCGCCGTCCGGGTAGGTGCGCTGATAGGCCAGATCACCCTCCTTCGACCGGGCGGATCCGGTCACGGGTGACCCGCCCACGACGATGTCGCCCAGGGGCTGGGCGTACTGGTCGATGGTCTGGCGGGGGTTGCGGTCGTGGTCGGACAGCGCCTCGGCCCGGTAGGACTGGAGCCAGGTGGCCCGCAGCAGCAGGGCGAGGACGAGCAGCAGACTGAAGACGGCGGCATGCCGGATCGTTTTGTTCATCCCTGGGAACGACGAGCGGAATGGTCCATTCCGTTCCCTCTTATGGGTTTTCTCACGCAGTCCTCAGGGAACGGGTGCCCCGGGCGGGTCAGCGGGGGGCGATGAACCCCGACTCGTACGCCGCGATCACCGCCTGGGTGCGGTGCCGGGCTCCCGTCTTCGCCAGCACCGCCGCGACATGCGACTTCACCGTCGCCGGGCCCACCCCCATCCGTCCGGCGATCTCCCCATTGGTCAGGCCCGTCGCCATCAGCCGCAGTACATCCGCCTCCCGCTCGGTCAGCCGGGCGGCCCAGGCGGGAGCGGTGCCCCGCCCCCGCTCCCGCTCCGGGTGGCCGGCGGCGAGCGAGCGCACGGCGGCGGGGAAGAGCAGCGAGTCCCCGAGCGCCACCAGCCGTACCGCCTGCACCAGCTCCTCGGCCGCCGCCCGCTTCAGCAGAAAGCCCGCCGCGCCCGCGCGCAGCGCGTCGTACACAAAGGAGTCGTTCTCGAAGGTGGTCACGACGACCACCTTCGGCGGGTCCGGGACCTCGGCCATGATCCGCTCGGTGGCCCCGATGCCGTCCAGCTCCGGCATCCGCACATCCATCAGCACCACATCCGGTCGGAGCGCGCCGGCCGCCGCGACCGCCTCCGTACCGGTCGGCGCCTCGCCCACGACGGAGAGGCCCGGCTCGGCGTCGAGGATCACCCGCAGCGCGGTCCGTACCATCCGCTCGTCGTCGGCGAGCAGGATCCGTACCTCGGTCATCGCGCATCCCCTCCGGTGCCGGGGCGGTCGGTCAGCGGGAGATGGACCAGGAGGCGCCAGCAGCTCTGGCCCGGGGCGGTGGGGACGGGGCCGGAGCGGGCTCGGCCGCCGAGCAGCTCGGCCCGTTCGGCGATGCCGCGCAGACCCCGGCCGCCGCCGGGGCGGGGGCGGTGGGGGCCGGGGTGCTCCAGGTTGTCCATGACGATCATCAGCGCCCGGACCCCGGGGCCCTCGGGCCCGGTGGGGCGGCCGAGCAGACGGCCGAGCCATCCGCCGGGCCGTTCGTCCCGCCAGTCGTCGAGGACGCGGACCGTCAGATCGACCGGCTGGTCCGCGCCGTGCCGCAGGGCGTTGGTGATCCCCTCCTGGATGATCCGGTACGCCGCGCGGGAGACCGGCGCGGGAACGGTGGAGAGGTCGTCCTCGCAGGTCAGGAAGACCCTTGGTGCGGCGCGGGAGACCAGCCCCGCCAGTGCCTCCAGGCCCGGTCCCGTCCCGTCCGCCCCGCCTGCCCTGGCTGTCCTGTCCGCCTTGTCCATTCCGTTCCTGTCCCCGTCCCCGTCTCCGTTCCTGTCCCCATCGCCGGTGTCGGTGTCGTTCATGTCCTCCCGCAGCAGTCCCAGGACCGCGTCCAGCTCGCCGACGGTCTGCCGGGTGGTCTCCTCGATGGCGGTCAGCGCCTCCCGGACGAACTCCGGGTCCTTCTCCAGCACCCGGCGGGCCGCGCCCGCCTGGAGGGTGACCGCGCTGAGCGCGTGCCCCACCGAGTCATGCAGCTCCCGGGCGATCCGGTTGCGCTCGGCCAGCTCGGCCGAGCGCCGCTCGGCGGCGGCGAGCCGGTCCGCGGGGGAGGGGCCCAGCAGCCGGGGGGCGAGCCGGGCCAGCAGCCGGCCGCTCGCCGCGGCGGCCCAGGCGAGCGCCAGCAGCAGGGCCGTCCCCGCGAACGGGAGCAGGACGAAGACCCACGCCGGGAAGGCGGGCACCTCCAGGGGCTCCCGCAGCCAGGGGCAGACCGACACCACGAGCATGGTCCCGGCGAAGGGCGGGACGGCCAGGGTCGCCCCGCTGATCAGCGCCCCGATCCCGGTGTGCAGGACGAACCAGGCGCCGGCGCCCAGCCGGGCGTCCCAGGAGCGGGCCGGCCCGTCCGCCAGCGCCCGGGCGGGGACCCCGCACAGCGCCCGCGCCGCCGCCACCGACAGCGGCCGGGCGAGCGGGGCGCAGGCGGTGACCGCCGCGATGGGCAGGGCGAGCCCATAGGCCAGGAGCTGGTCCGACAACGGCCCCGACAGCGGGGTCACATCGGCGGTCACGGGGGTGAGCAGTACCGCTGCCAGCAGCCAGTACGGCATCAGCAGCGCCCCGCCCAGCAGCAGATGGAGCCAGCGCAGCCGGGCGGTCCTGCCGAACAGGTCCCGTACCGGACGGGCCGCCCGTATCGCCCGCCGAGCGCTCACGCACCGCCCCCCGGCGGACTGATCATCATGCGGTCAGCCTAGTGCTGTGGGGTGTCCGGCCGCCCCGGGTGCTCGCCGGGGAGAGCCGTCGTCCCGGGTGCTCGGCACGGGCCGTCGGTCCAGGGTCCTCGGCTCAGGAGTCCTCGGCTCAGGGGCCGTTGGGCTCAGAGCCGCCGGGTCGCCAGGGTCAGCCGGTCCCGCGCGTCGAAGAGCGCGTCCTTGATCAGCTGCTCATGGCCCGGGGTGAGCCGCGCCACCGGCACCGAGCAGCTGATCGCGTCCCGCGCCGGGGTCCGGTAGGGGATCGCCACCCCGAAGCAGCGCAGCCCCAGGGTGTTCTCCTCGCGGTCCACCGCGTACCCCTGCTCCCGGATGGTGTGCAGCTCCCGGATGAGCTTCTCCCGGTCGGTGACGGTGTGCTCGGTCAGCGACGGCAGCGTCGCCGGGAGCAGTCTGCGCACCTGATCGTCGCTGAAGGTGGCGAGCAGCGCCTTGCCGAGCGAGGTGGAGTGGGCGGGCAGCCTGCGCCCCACCCGGGTGAAGGGCCGCAGATAGTGCTGGGACTGACGGGTCGCCAGATAGACCACATTGGTCCCGTCCAGACGCGCCAGATGGATCGTTTCCGTGGTGTCGTCGGAGAGCCGGTCCAGCGTCGGCCGGGCCGCCGCCACCACCTCGTCGCCGTCGATGTACGAGGTGCCGACCAGCAGGGCGCGGACCCCGATGCCGTACCGGGTGCCGGTCGCGTCCGTCTCCACCCAGCCCAGCTCGACCAGGGTGCGCAGCAGCATGTAGAGGCTCGACTTCGGATAGCCGACCGCCTCCTGGACGGCGGCCAGCGAGTGCATGCCGGGCCGTCCGGCGAAGTACTCCAGCAACTCCACCGTCCGCACCGCGGACTTGACCTGTGATCCACCGGAATCGACCGTCGACATCCCGCTCCGCCCCTTCTCCGCCATGTGGCCCCGCCGGCCGCGCGGGGCTCCGCCGCACGGGCCCCAGGACCGCGCCGGCTCCCCCGAACTGCCTTCTTGACCGCGCTGAACGCCCGGAAATAGAGTCCCGATGGCCATTCATCAACGGGAACATCGTTCACGATACCGAACAGGCGCTGGTGAGGGCCGCCCGACGGGAAGAAATTCCAGGAAGGAAGCCGCGGTGACAGCAGCACCAGTCTGGAGCGTGGACCCCCGCACCGGGAAGCGGTGCGCGCAGGTCACCGGCGAGTCCTCCACCGCCGGCGTCGACCGCGCGGTCCGCGCGGCACACACGGCCCGGGGCGCCCTCGCCGACCGGGCCGCCCGCGTACGGCTGCTGCGCACCGCCGCCGACACCCTCGACGCGGCCCGCCCCGAACTCACCGCCGCCGCCGACGCCGAGACCGCGCTCGGCACCGCCCGCCTCACCGGCGAACTCGCCCGCACCACCGCCCAGCTGCGCGCCTTCGCCGAGGTGGTGGCGGACGGATCCTTCCTCGACATCCGTATCGACCACGCCGACGACAGCCGCACCCCGCCCTGGCCCGATCTGCGCCGCTACCGGGTACCGTTGGGCGTGGTCGCCGTCTACGCGGCGAGCAACTTCCCGCTCGCCTTCTCCGTCCCCGGCGGCGACACCGCGAGCGCGCTCGCCGCGGGCTGCCCCGTCGTCGTCAAGGCCCACCCCGGCCACCCCGCCACCGCCGAACTCTGCGCCGCGCTGCTGCGCGGGGCCGCCCGCCGGGCCGGGGTCGCCGAGGACGTGATCGCCGTCGTCCACGGCTTCGACGCGGGCACCGATCTGATCCACCACCCCCTGGTCGCCGCCGCCGGGTTCACCGGATCCGTACGCGGCGGACGCGCCCTCCACGACCTCGCCGCCGCCCGCCCCGTCCCCATCCCCTTCCACGGCGAACTGGGCTCCCTCAACCCGGTCGTGGTCACCGAGGCGGCGGCCGCCGAGCGCGCCGAGGAGCTGGGCACCGGGCTCGCCGGCTCGATGACCCTCGGCGAGGGACAGTTCTGCACCAAACCCGGGCTGGTCCTCGCCCCGGCCGGACCGGCGGGCGACCGGCTCCTCACCGCGCTCACCGGCGCCGTCACCGCACACGACCCCGGAGTCCTGCTGGACGGACGGATGCGCACCGCCTTCCTCGACGGGGTCGCCGAACGGCTGCGGCTGCCCTCGGTCACCGCCCCCGTCACCCCCGGCGCCGGACCCGGCCCCACCACTGTCACCGCCGGGGTCCTCACCCTCCCCGCCGCCCCGCTCACCGACGGCGGACCGCACGATCTGCTCCTGGAGGAGTGCTTCGGCCCGGTCACCGTCGTCGCCCGCTACACCTCCACCGACGAGATCACCGCCGTCCTCGACCGGCTCCCCGGCAATCTCACCGCCACCCTCCAGCTCTCCACCGCCGAGTCCCGGGGCGAGGGGGACGCCGCCGCCCTCCTCGACCGGCTCACCCCGCTGGCCGGACGGATCCTCGCCGGGGGCTGGCCCACCGGGGTCGCCGTCGCCCCCGCCCAGCACCACGGCGGGCCCTATCCGGCCACCACCTCCACCGGGACCTCCGTCGGCACCACCGCCGTCGAACGCTGGCTGCGCCCGGTCACGTACCAGACCGTCCCCGACGCGCTGCTCCCGCCGGAGCTGCGCGAGGACAACCCCCTGGGGCTGCCCCGCCGGGTGGACGGCCGCCCCCCGGCGGTGGACGGCGACCCGGACCTCCCCGCCACTTGGTGACCCGGGATCCCGTACCGCCCCGGCGACCCGGGGTCCCCCGCCGCCCGCCGGTGACCGGGCCCGGGAATCAGCCGGGCACCGTCCGTGTTGACCCCGGAGGTCCGGTTTTCCGGCCACCGTCCGAGCCCCCCGGGAGAAGAGAACCCTCATGCGCGTCGAGATCTGGAGCGATATCGCCTGTCCCTGGTGCTACATCGGGAAGGCCCGCTTCGAACGGGGACTCGCCGCCTTCCCGCACCGGGACGGCGTCGAGGTGGTGCACCGCTCCTTCGAGCTGGACCCGAACCGGGACCCGGCCGATGTCGAGCCCGTCGTGGGGATGCTGGCGCGCAAGTACGGCCGCACCCCCGAGGAGGCACGGGCGATGGAGGAGCATGTCGCCGCCGCCGCGCGCGCCGAGGGCCTCGGCTACCGCACGGAGGGCCGCGACCACGGCAGCACCTTCGCCCTCCACCGGCTGCTCCATCTCGCCCGCGCGCACGGGCGGCAGGAGGTCCTGCTGGACCTGGCCTACCGGGCGAACTTCGCCGAGGAGCGCTCGGTCTTCGACCCGGTGACCGCGCTGGCGCTCGCCGTCGAGGCGGGGCTGGACGAGGACGAGGCCCGCGCCGTCCTCGCGGACCCGGACGCCTATGCCGAGGAGGTCCGCGCGGACGAGCGCGAGGCGGCGTCGCTGGGGGCGAGCGCGGTGCCCTTCTTCGTGGTGGACCGGCGGTACGGGATCTCCGGCGGGCAGCCCGCGGATGTCTTCACCGAGGCCCTGACCCGCGCCTGGGAGACCCGCGAGGACCAGGAACAGGAGCGGAGCCGCGAGCGGAGCCAGGGCCAGGACCCCGCGCCGTCCGCCGCCGGGGCGGCCCCCGCGTGCACCCCCGACGGCTGCGAGCCCTCGGCCGGCTGACCCCGTACCGCCGCCGGGCCCGTGCGGCCGTCCCCGAACCGGGTGATCCACCGCCGACCCCGGGTGGCCTGCGGGCCCGTGCCCCCGGGGCGCTCCCCGGGGCGGCACGGCGCGCGATTGACCGGGGCGGGGGCCTGGCCCAGGGTGGAGGCCATGGAGACACTGGGTGGTACCGAGTTCGCGCCGGAGCAGACCTATCTCAACACCGCCGGGTGCGGGCTGCTGCCCACCCGTGCCGCCGAGGCGGTCGGGGCGCTCGCCCGGGAGCTGGTCGCCGGGCGGGCCGGCGGCTCGGGGGACTCCTCCGCCGTCACCGCCGTCCGGCACTCCTTCGCCCGGCTCGCCGGGGTCGGTGCGGACCGGGTCGCCGTCGGCAGCTCGGTCTCGGTCCATGTCGCCCTGGTCGCCCAGGCCCTGCCGCCCGGCGCCGAGGTGCTCTTCCCCGAGGGGGAGTACAGCTCCGTGGTCACCCCCTTCACCGTCCGGGGCGATCTGCGGATCCGGTACGCGCCCCTGGACGGCCTCGCGGACGCCGTACGCCCCGGCACCGCGCTGGTGGCCTTCTCCACGGTGCGGTCCGCCGACGGCCGGATCGCCGATCTCACCGCCGTGCGCAAGGCCGCCGAGGCCCATGGCGCGCGCACCCTCGCCGATGCCAGCCAGTCCGCGGGGTGGCTGCCGCTGGCCGCCGGTGACTGGGACTACACCGTCACCGCGGGCTACAAGTTCCTGCTCTGTCCGCGCGGGGTCTCCTTCCTCACCGTCGGCGAGGACGCCCAGCCCTCCCTCGTACCGATCCATGCAGGGCCCTCGGCCGGGGAGCGGCAGTGGACGTTCTACGGGCCGGTGGAGGATCTGTCCGCGTCGGCCCGCCGCTACGACGAGACCCCGGCCTTTCTCCCGTACCACGGCGCGGAGCACGCGCTGGCGCTGCTGGAGGAGGTGGGGATCGACGCGATCCACGCGTATGCCACCGGGCTCGCCGAGAGGTTCCGGGAGGGGCTGGCGGAGCTGGGGCATACGGCGATACCGGGGGAGTCGGCGATCGTCGCCGTCCCGGGGCTGGGGGACCGGGCGGCGGAGCTGGTGCGCCGGGGTGTGATCGTCTCGTCCCGGGCCGGGAATCTGCGGGCCGCCTTCCACCTCTACAACGGGGTGGCGGACGTGGACCGGGCCCTCGCGGCGCTCGCCGACGTACAGCCGTAGCCAGACCTACCGCCGTAGAAGACCCACAGCCGTAGCAGACCCACAGCGGTGGAAGACCTACAGCCGTAGCGGACCTACAGCCGCGGAGCCCGCGCCCGCCCCGCCCGCCTTGCCCGCGCCCGTAAGGCCCGGGCCCGTGCGCGCCGTCGGAGCGGGGGCCCGGGTCAGCAGACCGGGGGCCCCAGCTCCTCCGTGCAGCCGGCGGCCTCCGACGGGCAGTCGGCCACCTCGGCGCAGAGGTTCCCCTCCACCTTGGCCAGCAGCCGTACCAGCTCCACGCGTTCCCCCGCGTCCAGCCCGGCCAGGGTGCGCTCCTCCAGCCGTACCCAGGCCTGCTGGACGTCCTCGCGGAGCGCGTGGCCGCGCTCGGTCGCCTCCACCAGGACCGCGCGGCGGTCGGCGGGGTCGGGCCGGCGGCTCACATGGCCCGACTGCTCCAGCCGCTGGAGCATCTTGGTCACCGTGGAGGGGTCCAGCTCCAGCCGTTTGATCAGCTCGGACTGGCGCACCGGACCGGCCTCCCAGAGGTAGGTCATCAGCACCTCCTGCCCGGGGTAGAGCCCCGCGCCCCGGAGCAGCTTCGCGGCGGTGAGCCGGTGCAGCCGGCCGACCCGGGAGACCGTGCTGCTCACGGGGCCGTCCAGCCGGCAGTCCGGCCGCAGTGGACCGGTGGAACACTCCGTGGCCTCGGACGGCATGGGCTTCTCCTCGGGTCGTGTCGTGGAAGACAGTCTCTCCTCGGCTGTCGACAACAACTCTCCGGTACGGCTCTACCCACATTTTACCTTGGTCGGCCAAGTAATCGGCTACAGTGGTTCCCGTCGAGATAATTGGCCGACCACATAAATCGGCCGCCGCCCTCTTTGGAGACCGCCATGCCCAGCGCCTTCGACACCTTCGACCTCTCCGGTACCCGGCTCGCCAACCGGGTCGCGATGTCGCCGATGACCCGCAGCCGCGCCCATGGCCCGGGGCTCAGCCCGACCGAGGAGACGGTCCGCTACTACGCCCAGCGCGCCGGGGCCGGCCTGATCATCACCGAGGGCATCCAGCCCTCCGTCACCGGTCAGGGGTACCCCGACACCCCGGGGCTGCACAGCGAGGAGCAGGTGGCGGCCTGGCGCCGGGTCACCGAGGCGGTCCATGCCCGGGGCGGGAAGATCTTCGCCCAGCTGATGCACGCGGGCCGGATCGGCCACCCGGTGCTCTTCCCCGACGGCCGCTCCAGCGTGGCCCCCTCCGCCGTGGCCGCCGCCGGGCAGCTCTACACCCAGGAGGGCATGAAGGACTTCCCCGAACCCCGGGCACTGGACGCCGAGGAGATCCCCGGGGTCGTCGAGGAGTATGTCCACAGCGCCCGCAACGCCATCGCGGCCGGCTTCGACGGGGTGGAGCTGCACGGGGCCAACGGCTATCTGATCCACCAGTTCCTCGCCCCGAACACCAATACCCGCACCGACGAGTGGGGCGGCTCCGCCGGGAACCGCATCCGCTTCGCCGTCGAGGTCACCCGCGCGGTCTCCGCCGCGATCGGCGCCGACCGCACGGCCATCCGGCTCTCGCCCTTCAACCCGTACAACGACATCGCCGAGACCGACGCCGCCGAGGTCTACCCCGCGCTCGTCCGTGAGCTGGCCCCGCTGGGTCTGGCCTATCTCCATCTCACCGAGGCCACCGAGGCGTCCCGGGAGATCACCCTGGCGATCCGCGCCCAGTACACCGGCACCCTGGTCCTCAACCCGCTGACCGAGGGCCCCACCGACCACCGGGCCCTGCCGCTGATCGAGGACGGGATCGCCGACATCCTCGCCTTCGGCGCGCTCTACCTCGCCAACCCGGACCTGCCGGTGCGGCTGCGCCAGGCCGGCCCGTACAACACCCCCGACCCGGCCACCTTCTTCGGCGGGGACGCGCGGGGGTACACGGACTACCCGGAGCTGAAGCCCGTGACGGTATGACCCCGTGACGGTATGACCCCGTGACGGTATGACCTCCGTGACCACCGGCCGGGCCTGATGGGCCCCGGCCGGGGCCGGGGCCGGTCCTACGGGGGTGGACCGGCCCCGGTGACGGGGTACCCGGAGGGGCCGCCGGGCTCAGCGGACCGGGGTGAAGTCCCGGGACCCGATGAACTCCGGCCGCCGCGCGGGGGCCGCGTACGGCTCCACCGCCGCGTTCTCCACGCTGTTGAAGACGATGAAGACATTGCTCCGGGCGTACGGGGTGATGTTGTCGCCGGAGCCGTGCATGCAGTTGCAGTCGAACCAGGTCGCCGAGCCGGCCCGGCCGGTGAACAGCCGGATGCCGTGATCGTCGGCGAGCCGGGTGAGGGCGGTGTCCGAGGGGGTGCCCGCCTGCTGCATCCGCAGCGAGGAGCGGTAGTTGTCCTCGGGGGTCGCGCCCGCGCACCCCAGGAAGGTCCGGTGCGACCCCGGCATGATCATCAGGCCGCCGTTGGTCTCCCGGTTCTCGGTCAGCGCGATCGAGACCGAGACCGCGCGCATCCGGGGCAGCCCGTCCTCGGCGTGCCAGGTCTCGAAGTCCGAGTGCCAGTAGAAGCCGGACGCGCCGAACCCCGGCTTCACATTGATCCGCGACTGATGGACATAGACATCCGAGCCCAGGAGCTGGCGGGCGCGGCCCACCACCCGCTCGTCACGGACGAGCGCGGCGAAGACCTCGCTCAGCCGGTGCACCTCGAAGAGGGAGCGCACCTCGTCGGAGGCGGGCTCCACGATCGCCCGCTCGTCGGCGCGGACGGCGGGATCGGCGACCAGCCGTTCCAGCTCGCCGCGGTAGAGGGCGACCTCGTCGTCCGAGATCATGTTCTCCACCGGCAGGAAGCCGTCCCGCTCATAGGCGAGCAGCTCCCCGGTGGTGGCGGGTCCGGGCGCGCCGGGCGCCGACCACACCACGGGGTCCTGGCGCGGGGTCACCACCTCCTGGGCGCCACGGGTCGGATAGAGGTCGGTGGCGGAAGTGTTCACCGTGGTGGCGGTGGTCGCAGGGGTGGCGGTCATGGTCAGCCCTCCTCCGTCAGCAGGGGATAGACGCCGTTCGCGTCGTGGTCCTCCCGGCCGGTGACCGGCGGGTTGAAGACACAGACACAGCGGAAGTCGGTCTTGGGGCGCAGGGTGTGCCGCTCGTGCCCGTCGAGGAGATAGAGCGTGCCGGGGGAGATCCAGTGGGTCTCGCCGGTCTCCTCGTCGGTGAGTTCGGCCTCGCCCTCCGTGCAGAGCACCGCCTCGATGTGGTTCGCGTACCACATGGAGGTCTCGGTCCCGGCGTAGAGGACGGTCTCATGGAGCGAGAAGCCCACCTTCTCCCGGGCGAGGACGAGCCGTTTGCTCTCCCAGGTGCCGGAGGCGGACCTCACATGGCGCTCGGTGTTCTCGATCTCCTGAAGCGAACGGACGATCACGGTACGGTACGGCCTTTCTGCGGTCGGAACGGTCGGAACGGTCGGAACCAGTCGGAACCGGTCGGGACGGTCTTACGGGTACGGGTACGGGTACGGGTACGGCGGCGAGGGCGGTGGCGGTGGCAGGGGTGGAGCTCAGGCGGTCTCGCGCACCGAACGGGCCAGGATCCGCAGCCCCTCGTCCAGCTCCTCGGCGGTGATCGTCAGCGGCGGCAGCAGCTTCACCACCTCACCGCGCGGCCCCGAGGTCTCCAGCAGCAGCCCCAGGGCGAAGGCCCGCGCACAGACCGCCGAGGCCCGCTCCGGATCGCCGAACTCCAGCCCCCACACCAGCCCGCGGCCCCGGAAGCACACCTCCGGATCGCTGCTCTCGGCCGCGATGGCCAGCAGCGCCTCCTGGACCTGCTCGCCCCGGGCGAAGGTCTGCTTCTCCATCTGCCCGTCCGCCCAGTAGGCGTCCAGCGCGGCGGCGGCGGTGACAAAGGCCGGGTTGTGGCCCCGGAAGGTGCCGTTGTGCTCGCCCGGCTCCCAGATGTCCAGCTCCGGCTTGAAGAGACAGAGCGACATGGGCAGCCCGTACCCGCTGATGGACTTGGAGAGGGTGACGATGTCCGGGGTGATCCCGGCCTCCTCGAAGGAGAAGAACCCGCCGGTCCTGCCGCATCCCATCTGGATGTCGTCCACGATCAGCAGCATGTCCCGGCGTGCGCACAGCTCCTGGAGGGCGCGCAGCCACTCGGCGCGGGCGACATTGATCCCGCCCTCGCCCTGGACGGTCTCCACGATCACGGCGGCGGGCTGGTTGAGACCGGAGCCCCGGTCCTCCAGCAGCCGCTCGAACCAGAGGAAGTCCGGCACGGTGCCGTCGAAGTAGTGGTCGAACGGCATCGGGGTGCCGTGCACCAGCGGAATCCCGGCGCCCGCCCGCTTGAAGGCATTGCCGGTGACGGCGAGCGAGCCCAGCGACATCCCGTGGAAGGCGTTGGTGAAGGAGACCACCGACTCACGGCCCTTGACCTTGCGGGCCAGCTTCAGCGCCGCCTCCACCGCGTTGGTGCCGGTCGGGCCGGGGAACATCACCTTGTACGGGAGATCGCGCGGGCGCAGTACGAGATTCTCGAACGACTCCAGGAAGGCGCGCTTCGCGGTGGTCGCCATGTCCAGCCCGTGGACGATGCCGTCGCGTTCCAGATAGTCGAGGAGCGCGCGTTTCAGTACCGGGTTGTTGTGGCCGTAGTTGAGTGAGCCCGCTCCGGCGAAGAAGTCGAGGTAGGAGTGGCCGTCCTCGTCGGTGAGCCGGCAGCCCTGCGCCCGGTCGAAGACGGCGGGCCAGCCCCGGCAGTAGCTGCGGACCTCGGACTCCAGGGTCTCGAAGACGCTCAGGGCGGGCGGGGTGATGGTCACAGCGATCTCCTGATGGTGGTCGTCGTGCGAGAGGAAGCGGGGAGAGCGGGGGAGGGCGGGGAGGGTGGGAAAGAGGGGTGCCGCGCCGTGGGGGACGGGGCGCGGGTGGTCGGGTGCGGGTGGCGGGCCCCGGGTGACGGCTCAGTCGCCGGTGGGCGCGAAGGGGCCGATCCGGTAGAGCACTTCGGGCTGGTGCGCCGGGAGCCGGCCCTCCGGGGTGCCCTGGGCGGGTGCGTCCTCGGGCGGGAAGAGCGCGCCGGGGAAGAGGACCTGCCGCTCCAGCGGTACGCCATGGCGGTGGGCGTACGAGGTGAAGAGGCGGTCGGAGGCGGTGTTGTCGGGGGTGACGGTGGTCTCCACCTCGCACACCCCCCGCCCGGTCCTGACCCGGGCGGTGAGCGCGTCCAGCAGCACCCCGGCCAGTCCCCGCCCCCGGTGGGCGCGGTCGACGGCGATCTGCCAGACGAGCAGGGTGCGCGGCCGGTCGGGCCGGGTGTAGCCGCTGACGAAGGCGATCGGCTCGCCCGCGCCGTCCCGCGCCACCAGGGAGGTCGCCGCGAAGTCCCGGCACCAGAGCAGATAGCTGTACGGGGAGTTGAGGTCCAGGACCTCGGAGTCGCGGGCGATACGCCAGAGCGCGGCTCCATCCTCCACCCGCGGGCTCTCGACGGTCATGAATTCATCGGCTCGGTCGGCTCGGAAACGGTCCTTCTGTGCGGCGGTCATGCTCTGGAAATTTACCGATCACATCCGGAATATTCATGGCCGCGAGAGCTTGGGAAAGAAGTCCCTCCGTGTTATCGCGTGGGCGCGAGACCTCCCCTGACCACCTGGGGGTTTGGTGGTATTCGTCCGGGATTTTTCCGCCAAAAGGAGCCGGTTGTGGGGTCGGTCACAATCCTGCCCGATCTCCTGGAACCCTGTCGGGATCCTGGCGTTTGCCCCCGGGAAAGCGGGGCACAAGAAAGGGAAAGAAATAAGGGAAGCCGCCAGAAAAAGCGGCTTCCCTTATTTCTTTCCCTGAAGTATTTACCCGGGGGAAAGCTCCGGGTGCCGGATCCCCGGGGATCCGGCACCCGGCGATTCCGTCAGGCCCAGACCTCGGAGACCGCCCGCCCGGACGCCACCGGGTCCACCGTCGCGCCCGTCTCGGCGAGCGCCGCGCCGAGCGCCGCGAGCGAGGAGCGCACCGCGCCCCGGGTGGCGTCCACCCCGTAGTGGTTGACCCGGATCATCTCCTTGGCCAGCGCCCCGCCCCCCGCGATCAGCGGCACCGAGGGGTCGATCGCCAGCGCCCGCGCCACCAGGGCGGAGGCGTCGATCCCGGCCGGGGTGCGCAGCGTCGTCGCCACCGGGGCCGCGTCCCGCGCCTCATGGACATACGGCTCCAGACCGCCGCCGAGCGCCAGCGCGCCCGCGCGGGTGGCCGAGGCGGCGAAGGCGTGCCGCTCCATGAGGGCCGGGAGCCCCTCCGACTCGATCCGCTCGACACAGGCCTCCAGGGCCAGCATCTCCAGCTGCGCCGGGGCGTGCAGCAGCGTCTTCCGTCCGCCGTCGATCCACCGCTCCTTCCAGTCGAGGAGGGAGAGGTACGAGCGGCGGGGCGCGGCCGGGTTGGCGGCGAACCGCTCCCAGGCGCGGGCGCTCACCGAGACCGCCGAAACGCCCGCCGGGCCGCCCATCGCCTTCTGCGCGCCGATCACACAGAGGTCCACGCCCCAGGCGTCCGGCAGCAGCGGCTCGGCGGCGACCGAGGCCACCGCGTCCAGCATGAAGAGGGCGCCGTGGCGGCGGACCACCTCACCGATCGCGGCCACCGGGTTGGTGTTGCCGGTCGCCGCCTCCGCGTGCACCAGCGAGACGAAGTCGATCTCCGGGTGGTCCGCCAGTGCCCGCTCCACCTGCTCGGCGGTGACGGCGGTGTGGAACGGCACCTCCAGGTCGATCACCCGGGCGCCGCAGTCGCGCAGCCAGCCGCCGAAGGTCTGGCCGTACGGGCCGGTGACCACGTTCAGCGCGGTCGACCCGGCGCGGGCCCCGGAGCGGATGCAGCCCTCCAGCGGCAGCAGCGCCTCGCCCTGGGTGATCACCACATCCTGCTCGGTGTCCAGCAGGGCGGCGACCCGCGCCTCGATGCGCGCGAAGTGCTCGGCGGTCAGCGGGGGCAGGTCCAGAAGCGGATGAGTCACGGCGGGCCTTCTTCGACAAGGGAGTGCGCTCGACCGGATCTGTCCGGTCTCGGGGACGAGGGTAGCCGCGGTGCGCGTGGGCCGCTCCCGCCGGGTGCCCGCGGTGCGTGCGGCGGGCACGGGGGTGAGTGGCCGCGGTGGGCGAGGAGGCGCGTGGGTGCGGGGCGTGGAGGGGCCGATGGTGCCGGGGGGTCTCCTCGGCGGGGGCGCTGCTCGTACAGTCGGGGACATGAGCGATCACGTGGCGTTGCATGTGAAGGGGCGGGTGCTCGTCGGCCCGGAGGAGGTGCGGGACGAACTGTGGGTCGTGGACGGCCGGATCACCTACCACCGTCCCGCCGGGGCGGACACCGCGCCCACCGTCACCGGCTGGGCGCTGCCCGGCCTGGTCGACGCCCACTGCCATGTGGGTCTGGACGCGCACGGCGCGGTGGACGACGCCACCAGCGAGAAGCAGGCGCTCACCGACCGGGACGCGGGCACCCTGCTGATCCGGGACGCCGGCTCCGCCGCGGACACCCGCTGGATCGACGACCGCGAGGATCTGCCGAAGATCATCCGGGCGGGCCGGCACATCGCCCGTACCCGCCGCTACATCCGTAACTACGCCCATGAGATCGAGCCGGACGACCTGGTCGCCTATGTGGCCCGGGAGGCCCGGCGGGGCGACGGCTGGGTGAAGCTGGTGGGGGACTGGATCGACCGGGAGGCGGGCGACCTCACCGCCTGCTGGCCGCGCGGCGCGGTGGAGGCGGCCATCGCCGAGGCCCACCGGCTGGGCGCCCGGGTCACCGCGCACTGCTTCGCCGAGGACTCCCTGCGGGACCTGGTGGAGGCGGGCATCGACTGCATCGAGCACGCCACCGGGCTCACCGAGGACACCATCCCGCTCTTCGCCGAACGCGGGGTCGCCATCGTGCCGACCCTGGTCAACATCGCCACCTTCCCGGCGCTCGCGGCGGGCGGCGAGGCGAAGTTCCCCGGCTGGTCGGCCCATATGCGACGGCTGCACGCGCGCCGGTACGAAACGGTCAACTCCGCCTTCGCGGCGGGCATCCCGGTCTTCGTGGGGACGGACGCGGGCGGCTCGCTCGCCCATGGCCTGGTCGCCGCCGAGGTCGCCGAGCTGGTGAAGGCGGGCATCCCGCCGCTCGCCGCCCTCTCGGCCACCACCTGGGGCGCCCGCGCCTGGCTGGGCAGGCCCGGACTGGACGAGGGCGCCCCCGCCGACCTGGTGGTGTACGACACCGATCCCCGCGCCGACGTGCGGGCGCTGGCCGCGCCCCGCCGGGTGATCCTCCGGGGCCGGGTGGTGGGCTGAGGGCGGTCGGCCGGGGGCAGAGGGCTGGGGGCGGGAATCGTTGACGACACGTGTCCATGGCCCTGCTCCGTCGTTGAGCATCTTCCGGGCCGGACCGCTTTCCGGGGGCGGAAGGGAACGCCCGTGCCGCAGGATCCGAACAACAACTCGGAAACCACCCTTTGGGATGAACTGACGCCAGGTGTCTGCCGGTTCACTCTCCGTGCGTAAGGATTCCGGTGTCCCGTTCGCCACCGCCCATGGTCCCCGTGGGTGTGATGGCGGCGCCATGCCTTCTGTGGGGGTTCCACCACGTGAACAGCAACACCTTCCGCCTGCCCGCCCGCCGTGCCACCGTCCCGCTCGCCCTGGTGCTGCTCGCCGCACCCGTGGCCCTGGCACATCCCGCGGGGGCCACCGGCGAGGGGGCCCCGGGGCGGGCGAGCGCGGTCGTCCTCCGCGCCGGGCTCGAAGTCTCCCTGCTCGACAAGACCGTCCGGGCCCCGGTCAACGCCGCGCTCAACGAGGTCACCGCCCCCGCCAGCGCCTCCCGCACCGCCCTCACCGTCCGGGTCGACGGCATCGACGGGGGCCGGCCCGTCCAGCTGGCCCGCGCCGACGCGGCCACCGCGCGGGCCACGGCGGAGCGGGGCGGTACGGAGGGCTTCGCCCAGCTCGCACGGGCCCGGGTCCATCTCCCCGGACTGCCGCTGGTCTCCCTGATTGAGGTCGAGAAGGTCACCGCACGGGCCGTCTGCCGGACCGGCGCCCGCCCGGCCGCCACCTCCGAACTGCTGGGCCCGGTCAGGGTCCTGGGGCAGACCGTCACCCTCGCCGCAGGTGCCCGTACCCGGGTCACCGCCCCCGGCGTCGGCGAGGTCACCCTCGACCTCGCCCGCAAGGAGACCACCCGGCGCACGGCGGCGGCCACGGCCCTGGAGCTGAAGGTCGCGGTCAACCCCCTCAAGCTGAATGTCGCCGAGGTCAACGGCACCGTCACCCTGGCCAGGGCGGCCTGTGAGACCCCCCGTACCCCGGGGAAGCTCCCCGCCGAACAGCCCGCGGAGCCCACCCGTCCGGGCGTCGAACCGCAGGGCCCCACGGAGAATCTGGCGGAGACCGGCGGGTCCGCCACCACCGGCTATGTCGCCGGGGGCGCCGCCGTGCTGCTCGCCCTGGGCGGCGGAGCGGTCCTGATGGCCCGCAGCCGGGCCCGTGCCC
Organism: Streptomyces sp. NPDC000594; assembly: GCF_040299965.1. NCBI lineage: Bacteria > Bacillati > Actinomycetota > Actinomycetes > Kitasatosporales > Streptomycetaceae > Streptomyces > Streptomyces sp. NPDC000594. Next base: position 65,841 of record NZ_JBEPCY010000020.1, read on the forward strand.
GCGCCCGGGGCTGACCCCCGTACCCCCTCCCATCACGGGGAGGGATCGGGGACCCGCCGGAACCGGCCCGGGGTGCGGTCGGCGTACCACCCGGGCCGGTCACCGGCGGATCCCCGCCGCAGACCTCAGCCGTAGACCTCAGTCGCGGGCCTCGGTCGCGGACCGGGGCCGCGGGCGTCAGCCGCAGACCATGGCCAGCGCCTGATCCAGCGCCTGGAGGAAACGGTTGGTGGTGACCCGGTCCCGGACCGCGATCCGCAGCCACCCCGGACCCAGCCCCGGGAAGGTGTCACCGCGCCGCACGGCGAAGCCCAGCAGCCGCAGCTGCTCCCGTACCCGGTCCCCCTCCCGCACATGGACCAGGACGAAGGACGCCTCCGCGGCGGCCACCACCCGTACCTCGTCGAACTCGGCCAGGCCCGCCAGCAGATGGGCCCGTTCCACCGCGATCTGCCGGGCGGCCTGTTCCGCCTCCTTCAGCGCGGCGGGGGTCATGCACGCCTCCGCCGCGGCGAGGGCCGGAGTGGAGACCGGCCAGAGCGGCTGGGCCCGTTGCAGCGCGGCGATCGTCTCCGGCTCGCCCAGGGCATAGCCGATCCGCAGACCCGCCAGCCCCCAGGTCTTGGTGAGGCTGCGCAGCACCACCAGGCCGGGGACATCGGTACGGTCCGCCAGGGTCTCCGGCTCGTCCGGCACCGCGTCCATGAACGCCTCGTCCACCACCAGCGTCCGGCCCGGCCGGGCCAGCGCCGCCACATCGGCGGCCGGGTGCAGGACGGAGGTCGGGTTGGTCGGATTGCCGATCATCACCAGATCCGCCTCCTCCGGCACCGCCTCGGGATCGAGCCGGAAACCGTGCTCCTCCCGCAGCAGCAGCCGGTCCACCGTATGGCCCGCGTCCCGCAGCGCCGCCTCGGGCTCGGTGAACTGCGGATGCACCACCAGCGGATGGCGCACCGGCAGGGCGCGCGCCAGCAGCACGAACGCCTCGGCGGCGCCCGCCGTCAGCAGCACCCGGTCGACGGGCAGCCCGTGCCGGGCGGCGACCGCCTCACGGGCCGCCCGGCCGTCCGGATAGGCGGCCAGCGAGCGCAGGGAGCCCGCCACACATTCGCGCAGCCACTCGGGGGGTGTGCCCGCGCGGACATTGACCGCGAGATCGGTCAGCAGGGCCCCGGAGTCGCGTATCTCGGCGTCGCCGTGGTGACGCAGGTCGTGGGGGCCGTCAGTGTGTGTATGCATGTGCGTGACTGCCGTGGTGGTGCGGGCCGCCGGCCCGGTCGTCCGGGTCCTTGCCGGGGGCCACCGGCGGGGTGGCGGATCGTCTCTGCCCGGGACCGGCGGGGTCGCCGCCCGGTCTCGCCGCGCCGGTACGGAGGGCATGGCCGACGTTCATCTGCGTTCTCCTAGGGGTGGGGGAAACTTCGGAGTGCGGTGCGGGGGTACGGCGGTGCGCGGCCCCGGGGGCCGGGGAGCGGACCGGGGCGGTACGGGGGAGTGCGCGTCCCCGCCGCCCGTGCCGGGTACGGACCGTGTCCCGTCCCTCCCGGCGACCGGTTGATGCCCCCGTACGAGGGGCACCTCACCGTGCCGGAGGGCAGCGCGGGGTGCGCCGGAGCGGGTCCGGAGGTACGGGGCGCGATGCCCGTGCCGCTGCCCGCCGTGTGCTCCCGGGACCGCCGGGGACGCCGCAGCCGCCGGGTCCGGGGTACGGGCCGGGGCCGCCGCACCCGTCCGGCGGGCGCCGGAGCCGGTGACCGGGCCGGCCGGGTGGCACCGGACGGCTCCCGTGGGGGGACCGGGCCGCGCCCCGGCGGACGGCGGAGGACGCCGGACGCCCCGTACCCGGCCGGGAGTGGTGGCCCCGACCGGCCGGAACGGGCACCCGGCCCCGGTACCGCCGACGGTGGGGAGCCGGGCAGCACGGAACGGGCCCCGCCGCCCAGCGGAAGGGCCCCCGTACACGGGCGCGCGGCCGCGGGCGCGGGCACGCGCGGGATCACGCCTGCCACCGGAGGCCGGGCGGGGTCGCCGCACGGTACGCGGTGGCGCGGGTGGCTGAGTTGCCGACCGTCACGACGGACATCATGTCCACCAGCGCGGGATCCACTCCGGCCAGTGTGGTCACATGGCTTGATTCATCTGTCCGGGATCCGCTCCCCATGATTTCCACCGGTGTCCGGGCGGGCCACTGTCGCCGGAAGAGGGCCAAGGCACTGCTGAGCCGTCGACTGCCGCGCAGGTCACCAGGGTTGATCAGGGTCACGGTCGACTCCTCCGGAGGCAGCGCGCCCAGTCGCTCGCTCAACATCTCCCATGGCGGAAAAGCATCGCAGAGGGCGGTCCACACCCAGCGGTCCGGGGCCCCCGGGTCCCTGTCGGGGACCGGCGCCGGGAGCCGCCCGGGGCCGTACCCGGGACGGCGGGCCACCGCACAGGTCGCCCGCGCCGGCCCCCGGGCCGGGCTCGACCTCCGCTTGGGGACCAGCAACTCCCCGCCGCCCGCCAGCGCCGCCGCCTCCGCCACCGACGGGGTGCCGGTGTGGCGCAGCGCGTGGGCCGAGGGGTGCGGCACCGGGACGGCGGCCAGCCGCCCGGCGGGGTGGACGACCAGCGGCGCGGCCAGCCGGCGGGCCGCCGCCACGATCCCCGGCTCGTCCGCCTTGGCCTCGACCGTGGCCAGCGCGGCGATGCTCAGCGGGGAGAGCCCGGCCGTCGCGAGCGCCGCCACCACCAGCCCCACGATCTCGTCCGCCGCCGCGCCCCGGGCGGCACCGACCCCGACGACCAGCGAGGGCGGGCGCAGCAGACGCTCCGCGCCGCCGAAGGGCACGACCCGATCGGTGACCCGGCGGGCGGCGGTCCGGTCGGTGAGGGGGACCGCCCGGCTCCGCCGGGAGTGGTGCTCGGGCGGTGCCATGCGTTCTCCGGGCCGGTGTACGGGATCCCACCGGGGGATCCCTGGGGTCAGGGGCGGGGTGTCCCGGGTGCGGGACGCGTCAAACGGGTGATTCGGACGGCGCTGTCGCCCAGGGCCGCCCGGGGGCGGACGAATCCGCTACAAAGACACATGGCGGTCTTGGTCGCGCTGGGCGCTTTTGTGATGACACTGGTCGGCGGTTGGACGGCGCGCCGCGTCACCGACCGCCGCCATCTGGTGCTCGGCCTCGCGGGCGGGCTGATGCTGGGGGTCGTCGGGCTCGATCTGCTGCCCGAGGCGCTGCGGTCGGCGGGGCAGGAGATCTTCGGGGTCCCGCTGGCGCTGCTGCTCTTCGTGGCGGGCTTCCTGGTCGCGCACATGGGGGAGCGGCTGCTGGCCGCCGGCCGGGCCGCCCATGGCGCGGGCCGTCCGATGGCCCCGAAGGTGGGGCTGACGGCCGCCTCGGCCATGGTGGGCCACAGTCTGCTGGACGGTGTCGCCATCGGCGCCGCCTTCCAGGTGGGCGAGGCGATGGGGCTGACGGTGGCGCTGGCCGTCATCGCCCATGACTTCGCGGACGGGTTCAATACGTACACCCTCACCAGCCTGTACGGGAACACCCACACCAAGGCGGTGGCGATACTGCTGGCGGACGCCTGTGCGCCCGTGGTCGGCGCCGCCTCCACCCTGCTGGTCACCGTTCCGCCGCTGGCGCTCGGCGGCTATCTCGGCTTCTTCGGGGGCGCGCTGCTCTATCTCGCGGCGGCGGAGATCCTGCCCGAGGCCCATCACACCCACCCGGCCCGGTCCACCCTGCTCTGCACGGCGGCGGGGGCGGGGTTCATCTGGCTGGTGGTCGGGCTCTCGGGCTGAGCCGCCCGGCTCATCGCGCGCACCGCTCCACGAACCGCCGCGCCACCCCCGGCGTCCCCGCCCAGTGCGTATGGAGATAGCTGGCGTGCACCCCGTCCTGGACGAACCCCTCGACCCGGCGCTCCGGCCGCACCATCCCCCACGCCGGAGCCGCACCCGCCCCGGGCTCGATCACCGTACGGTGGAACTCGTGCCCCCGCGCCCGGGTCCCGACCGCCGCCAGCACGCTGTCGCTGACCGCCACCGCCTCGCGGTAGCCCAGCGTCAGCCGCTTCTCCATCCGGGCGTCCGCCGCCAGCACCCCGCACATCGGCAGCCCGTCCAGCGAACGCGCCAGATAGAGCAGGCCCGCGCACTCCGCCGCCACCGGACCGCCCGCCTCCGCGAAGGCGGCGACCTCGGCCCGCAGCTCCTTGTTGGCCGACAGCTCCGGCGCGTACACCTCCGGGAAACCGCCGCCGATGACGATCCCCGAGGTGCCCTCGGGCAGCCGCTCGTCCCGCAGCGGATCAAAGGTGACGACCTCGGCGCCGCAGGCCGTCAGCAGCTCCGGATGCTCCGCGTAGGCGAAGGTGAAAGCGGGACCGCCGGCCACCGCGACCACCGGCCGCCGCCCCGTGCGGGGGAGCGCCGTACCCGCTCCGCCCTCGGTCTCCGGGCTCCATACCGCACCGGTGAGCGGGGGCGCCGACCGGGCCAGCGCCAGCAGCGCCGCCAGATCGCACCCCTCCCGTACCAGCTCCGCCATCGCGTCCACCGACCCGACCGCGTCCGCCGTCCGCTCGGCCACCGGCACCAGCCCCAGATGGCGGGAGGGCGTGGCCACGGCGGCCCGCCGCCGCACCACCCCCAGCACCGGCATGCCGACCTCCTCCAGCGCCTCCCGCAGCAGCCCCTCGTGCCGGTCGCTCGCCACCTTGTTCAGGATCACCCCGCCGACCCGTACCTGGGGGTCGAAGGAGACAAAGCCGTGCACCAGCGCCGCCACCGAACGCGACTGGGCACTGGCGTCCACCACCAGCACCACCGGCGCCCGCAGCACCTTGGCCACCTGTGCCGTCGACGCCAGCTCGCCCGCGCCCGAGGCGCCGTCGAACATCCCCATCACCCCCTCGACCACCGCCAGGTCGCACCCCGCCGCGCCATGCGCGAGCAGCGGCTCCAGCAGCTCCGTACCGCAGAGATACGCGTCGAGATTGCGCCCCGGGCGGCCGGTCGCGAGGGCGTGGTAGCCCGGGTCGATGTAGTCGGGGCCCACCTTGTGCGGGGAGACCCGCAGCCCCGCCGCCGAGAACGCGGCCATCAGGCCGGTCGCCACGGTGGTCTTGCCGCTGCCCGACGACGGCGCGGCGATGACGAGTCGTGCTACCACTCGATGCCCCGCTGGCCCTTCTGCCCGGTGTCCATCGGGTGCTTGACCTTGGTCATCTCGGTCACCAGATCGGCGAACTCCCGCAATGGCTCCGGGGCGTTCCGGCCGGTGATCACCACATGCTGGTTCCCCGGGCGGTCCCGCAGCACCGAGATCACCTCCTCGGTGTCCACCCAGCCCCAGTGGAGCGGATAGGCGAACTCGTCCAGGACGTACAGCCGGTAGCTCTCGGCGGCCAGATCCCGCTTGACCTGCTCCCAGCCCTCCCGGGCCGCGTCCTCGTTGGTCAGCTGCCGGTCCCGCTGGACCCAGGACCAGCCCGCGCCCATCTTGAACCAGTCCACCCGGCCGCCCTCGCCGGATGCGCCCAGCACCCGCAGCGCGTTCTCCTCGCCCACCTTCCACTTGGCGGACTTGACGAACTGGAACACCCCGATCGGCCACCCCTGGTTCCAGGCGCGCAGCGCCAGGCCGAAGGCGGCCGTCGACTTGCCCTTGCCGGGGCCCGTATGGACGAAGACCAGCGGACGGTTCCGCCGCTGACGTGTGGTGAGTCCGTCCTCCGGGACGACGGACGGCTTTCCCTGCGGCATCACGCGGCCTTTCTGTCGATCCTGCCGGTACGGGGAGATCCCGCCGCCCCGGTCGGCCCGGTGTCCCGGGCGTCGCGCACCAGCCCGCTGATGGTCTCCGCGCGCAGCTCGTCGAGGGTGACGGCGCTCCCGCCGAGCCGGGTGGCGAGCGCGCCCGCGAGCCCCAGCCGGACCGGTCCCGTCTCGCAGTCCACCACGATCGAGGTGATGCCGTCCGCCGCGTGCAGCCCCGCAGCGCGCGCGGAGAGCGCCACCGGGTCGACGCCACCGGTCGCCCGGCCGTCGGTCACCACCACCAGCAGCGGACGCCGCGAGGGGTCGCGCAGCCGCTCCACCCGCAGCACCTCACGGGCCTTCAGCAGCCCGGCCGCCAGCGGGGTGCGGCCCCCGGTGGGCAGCCGCTCCAGCCGGGCCGCCGCCGCCTCCACCGAGGAGGTGGGCGGGAGCGCCAGCTCCGCGTCCCGGCCCCGGAAGGTCACCAGACCCACCTTGTCCCGGCGCTGATAGGCGTCGAGCAGCAGCGACAGCACCGCGCCCTTGACCGCGCCCATCCGCCGCCGGGCCGCCATCGAACCCGAGGCGTCCACCACGAAGAGCACCAGATTGGACTCGCGGCCCTCCCGGGCGGCCTGCCGCAGATCCTCCCGCCGCACCACCAGGCCGGGGCCGCCGCGCCCGCGCGCCCGCTGGTGCGGGGCGGCGGCCCGTACCGTCGCGGACAGATGCAGCCGGGTGAGCGTGCCCTTGGGCAGCCGGGACCCGGTGGTGCGGCCGTGCTCCGAGCGGGACCGGGAGCGGCGGCCCGCGGCCCCCTCACCGATCCCGGGCACGCTCAGCGCCTTCGGACGGAACGGCTCGGCGGCCGCCACCGGGCGCTGTTCGGCGGCGCCGGTGCCCGACGCTCCGGCACCGTCGCCCTGCTGTGCTCCGGAGGGCTCGTGGGTCTCCTGCGGCTCCGGGGAGTCTTGGGACTCATGGGAATCATCGGACCCACGGGACTGGGGCGGTACGGAGGGACCGTCGCCCCGGGGCGGCCTGCCGCCGCCCCCGCCACCACCGTCGGGGCCACCGTCGGGGTCGCCGTCCGGGCCCCCGCCGTCGGGACCGCCCTCCGGCTCGGGCTCCGGGCCGTCCTCCGTGGACTCCTCCGCCGACTCCTCCAGCGTGCGGTCCAGCTTCTCCTCGTCCAGCCCCGGCGCGTCAAAGGGATTGCGCCGCCGCCGGTGGGGAAGGGCGAGCAGGGCCGCCTGCCGTACATCCCCCTCCGTCACCTCGGTACGCCCCGCCCACGCGGCCAGCGCGGTCGCGGTCCGCGCCATCACGATGTCCGCGCGCATCCCGTCCACCTCGAACGCCGCACAGGTCGACGCGATCTGCCGCAGCGCCCCGTCGCCCAGCACCACCGAGGGCAGCAGCGCCCGCGCCGCCGTGATCCGCTCCCGCAGCGCCTCCTCCGCACCGGCCCAGCGGGCGGCGAAGGAGACCGGGTCGTCCTCGTACGCGATCCGCCGCCGCACCACCTCGACCCGCTCCGAGGGCTCCCGGGACGCGGCGACCTCCACCGTCAGACCGAACCGGTCGAGCAGCTGGGGCCGCAGCTCACCCTCCTCCGGGTTCATCGTTCCCACCAGAAGGAAGCGCGCCGCGTGCCGGACCGACACCCCCTCGCGCTCCACATGCGACGCACCCATGGCGGCGGCGTCCAGCAGCACATCGACCAGATGGTCGTGGAGGAGATTGACCTCGTCCACATAGAGGATGCCCCGGTGCGCGTCGGCCAGCAGCCCCGGCTCGAACGCCTTCACGCCCTCGGCGAGCGCCCGCTCGATGTCCAGCGCGCCCACCAGCCGGTCCTCGGAGGCGCCGACCGGCAGCTCCACCATGCGCGCGGGCCGCTCACCCGACCCGGTGCCCTCGTGCGGCCCGTCCGGGCAGCGCGGATCGGGCCCGGCGGGGTCACAGGAGAACCGGCAGCCGGTCACCGTCGCCACCGGCGGCAGCAGCGCCGACAGCGCCCGTACGGCGGTCGACTTGGCGGTGCCCTTCTCGCCGCGCACCAGCACCCCGCCGACCCGGGGCGAGACGGCGTTCAGCAACAGGGCCAGCCGCAGATCGTCCTGGCCGACCAGGGCGGTGAACGGGTACGGGGTGCTCATACGGTCTCCTCGACCAGTTCGGGCGTGCCGGGCAGTTCGGGCGCGCCGGGCGCGACAAAGGGAAGGCCGGCGGGCGCGCCCCGCTCGATCAGCCGCAGCAGCGCGTCGGTGTCCGCGTGTTCCTCGATCAGATCGCCGAGCCGGTCCAGCTGCTCCTCGCGCAGTGCGTCGAAGGAGGTGTCCGGCGCGGGCACGAACCGCCGTCCGGCGGCTGCGGCGACCTCCCGCAGAAACGCCCGCCGGAAGCCGTCGCTCTCCAGCGAGCCGTGCCAGTGGGTGCCCCAGACGGCGCCGGCCCGGCAGCCGTCCAGGAACGCCTCGCCGCCCAGCACCTCGGCGACACCGTGGTGGATCTCGTACCCCTCCACCGGTTCGCCCAGCGCCGTCCCCACCGGCCGGGCCAGGGTCTTCGCCGGGTGGAAGCGCACCCGTACGGGCAGCAGCCCCAGGCCCGGCACGGTGCCGGCCCGGGACTCCACCTCGTCCTCGATGCGCTCGCCGAGCAGCTGGAAGCCGCCGCAGATGCCGAGCACGGGCCGTCCGGCGGCGGCCCGGCGGGCCAGCTCCCGGTCGAGTCCCCGGCTCCGCAGCCACTCCAGCGCCTTGACGGTGCCCCGGGTGCCGGGGACGACCACCAGATCCGCGTCGGCCAGCTCCTCGGGGCGGTCGGCGAAGCGGACGACCACGCCCGGCTCGGCGGCGAGCGCGTCCACATCGGTGAAGTTCGACATCAGCGGCACCGCGCAGACCGCGACCCGCAGCACCTCCTCGCCCACCGGGGGCGCCGTCGGGGCCTCGCGGAGGGCGCCGCGCAGCGAGACCCGCAGCCCGTCCTCCTCGTCGATGCCGAGGCCATGGGCGTAGGGCAGCACCCCGTAGGTGGGCCGTCCGGTCAGCCCCCGGAGCATGTCGAGCCCCGGCTCCAGGAGCGAGACATCGCCCCGGAACTTGTTGACGAGATACCCGGCGATCAGCCGCTGGTCCTCGGCGGCGAGCAGTGCCGTGGTGCCGAAGAAGGAGGCGAAGACGCCGCCCCGGTCGATGTCCCCGACGACGAGCACCGGCAGCCGCGCGGCGCGGGCGACGCCCATGTTCACGATGTCGGTACGGCGCAGATTGATCTCGGCGGGGCTGCCCGCGCCCTCGCAGATGACCGCGTCATGGGTGGCGCGCAGCTCCTCCAGGCACTCCATGACGGTGCCGAAGAGCCGGGCGCGGTCCCCGTCGGGGCGGCCGGTGCCGGAGCCGAAGAAGCCCCGGGCGCCCATCTCGCCCACCGGGCGGCCCATGAGCACCACCTGGCTGGTGCGGTCGCCGCCCGGCTTGAGCAGCACCGGGTTCATCAGCGCGGTGGGCTCGGTGCGGGCGGCGCGGGCCTGCATGGCCTGGGCGCGGCCGATCTCGGCGCCGTCCCGGGTGACAAAGGAGTTCAGCGACATGTTCTGGCCCTTGAAGGGGGCCACCCGCAGGCCCCGGCGGACCAGCCAGCGGCAGATCCCGGCGGTGACGACGCTCTTGCCCGCGTCGGATGTGGTGCCCGCGACGAGCAGCCCGCCTCCGGTCATCGTGTCCCTCCCGTGGTCCTGGTGATGGCTGCCCCGGCTCTGCTCCGTCGTCCGAGGTGTCCCGCCGCGAGCCGTCCGGCGGCGCTCACCCCGAGGGCCAGCAGCCCCACCCGGCGGGAGAGCCGGACCGCGCGGTCGATGTCCGCGGGGACGACGGGGCGGCCGGCGGCGCCGTTGAGGACGGGCCGGTGCTCGACCCGTCCGCCGTAGGCCAGGGTCCCGCCGAGCCGTACGCCGAGCGCGCCCGCGAAGGCGGCCTCGACCGGGCCCGCGTTGGGGCTGGGGTGGCGGTGGGCGTCGGCGCGCCAGGCGCGGAGGGCGCCCCGGGGGCTCGGGCCCGCCGCCGTGGCCAGCGCGGCGGTCAGCCGGGCGCCGGGCCACCCGGCGAGGTCGTCCAGACGGGCGGCGGCCCAGCCGAAGCGGAGATGGCGGGGGGAGCGGTGGCCGACCATCGCGTCCAGGGTGTTCACCGCGCGGAAGGCGGCGAGTCCGGGGACGCCCGCGACGGCCCCCCAGACCAGGGCGCCGACCACGGCGTCGGAGGTGTTCTCGGCGACGGACTCCACCACGGCACGGGCGATCCCGGGGCCGTCCAGGGCCTCGGGGTCCCGGCCGCAGAGATGGGGCAGCCGCCGCCGGGCGCGGTCGAGGTCGCCGTCGGCCAGCGCGGCGCCGATGGTACGGGCCTCCCGGCCCAGCGAGGTGCCGCCGACGACGGTCCAGGTGGTGGCGGCGGTCAGGGCCAGGGAGAGAGCGGGGGAGCGCCGTACGGCCCGGGTGAGCGCCGCGGCGCCCAGGGCGGTCCCGCCGGCGCAGACGGCCGTGTGCAGGGCTCCCCAGCCCCGGTGGTCGCGCCAGAGGAGGTCCTCGACGGCTCCGGCGGCGCGGCCGAAGGCGGCGACGGGATGGCCCCGGCGGGGATCGGCGAGCAGGAGGTCGGTGAGGAGGCCGGCGGCGGCGCCGCAGGCGAAGACCCGGTCGGCCCGCACGGTGGTCAGGATCCGCTTCCGGTACGGGGCGCCCGGGTGGGCGGAAGGGCAGGGGCAGGGGCGCAGCCGCGGCCGGGCATGACGAATGTCCTCACTCAGGGTGTCCGCGCCCTGGTTCGACGTGATCGGCGGCGAGAGTTCCTGGCTCCCGGGGGTGTCCCGGTGACAGTGGCGGGACCGCGCCGGATTCACACCGGGCTTCCTCTGCTGCCGCCTCATGGCCCCGGCAGTCCACCACGCTCCGAGAACAGCCGTCAACCTGCCGTTGACCTGCGGTGGGGCAGTGTGCCCAGCCCCACACCCGGGGGCCGCCCCAGGTTCGACGGCGGGCCGGTGAACGCGGAACGGGCCGGACCTCCCTGGGGGAGGTCCGGCCCGGCCGGTGGAACGGAGAAGGATCGGGGTGATCAGGTGACGATCAGGTAGATCCCGAAGCTGACCGCGACGGTGCAGAGCACGAAGCAGAGGTACGCGCCGGCGACGGCGAGGGGGGCCGAGCCACCGGAGGTGGAGGCGACTTCCTGCTTGCCGAGGCCGACGAGGCCGAGGACGAAGAGGCCGGCGATGGCCACGGTGGCCACGAGGCTCACGCCGAAGACGGAGCCGAGGGCTGCCCAGTCGATGTTCATGCGATCTGTCCTTACACCGCGGCCGGGCTGGCCGGGCCGGATTCGGGGGCGGCGGCCGAGGCGGCCGGGGTCTTGTGCAGCTCGTCGTGACCGGCGACGACACCGGCCGGCGGCGGGGTGACCGCGGCGATGGCGGTGGTGACCACGCCGGGCTCCTCCGCGGCGGCCTCGGCGCCCTCCTCGGTCTCGTTGACGTTGGTGTGGTCGATGACCTGGCGGCGGGAGTAGACCCAGATCGCGACGGAGGAACCGATCAGGAAGGCGAGGACCACGCCGACGCCCCAGTCACCCTGCTTGGTGACCAGCTCGGAGAGGGCGGCGACCAGACCGGCGGCGGGCAGGGTCAGACCCCAGGCGACGAACATCCGGGTGGCGGTGGACCAGCGGACCACGCCGCCCTTGCGGCCGAGGCCCGAGCCCATCACGGCACCGGAGCAGGAGTGCGTGGTGGAGAGGGAGAAGCCCAGGTTGGAGGAGGCCAGGATGACGCTCGCGGCGCTGGTCTGGGCGGCGAAGCCCTGCTGCGGCTGGAGGTCGGTGAGGCCCTTGCCCATGGTGCGGATGATGCGCCAGCCACCGAGGTAGGTGCCCAGGGCGATGGCGACACCGGCGGAGACGATGACCCACATGGGCGGGTTGGAGCCGGGGGCCAGGACATTGCCGGCGACCAGGGCCAGCGTGATGATGCCCATCGTCTTCTGGGCGTCGTTGGTGCCGTGGGCGAGGGAGACCAGGCCGGCGGAGGCGATCTGCCCCGCGCGGTAACCCTTGGAGCTGGTCTTGTCGTCCAGGTTCCGGCCGATCTTGTACGTCAGCTTCGCGGCGAGGTAACCGCCGATGCCCGCGACGAGCGGGGCGGCGATGGCCGGGATCAGCACCTTGGTCACGACGGTGCCGCCGTTGACGCCGCTGATGCCGACCGAGGCTATGGTCGCGCCGATCAGACCGCCCATGAGGGCGTGCGAGGAGCTGGACGGCAGACCGACCAGCCACGTCAGGAGATTCCAGAGGATGGCGCCGACGAGCGCCGCGAAGATCACTTCTGGTGTGATGCCTGCCTCGTCGACCATGCCACTGGAGATCGTCTTGGCGACCTCCACGGACATGAACGCGCCGACCAGGTTGAGCACGGCGGACATGGCCACCGCGGCTTTGGGCTTCATCGCGCCGGTCGAGATGGTCGTCGCCATCGCGTTGGCGGTGTCGTGGAAACCGTTCGTGAAATCGAACACGAGAGCCGTCACGATCACAATCGCGAGCAGCAGCGTGATGTGTTCCATTTACCCAGGCAATCTTTGGACGTCAGTGGCTCGGTGAACGTAGGTAACCTGAGTGAACGGAAGGTGAACTCGGACCGGATTCCGGGTGGCTCCAAGTGGGGTCGGGGGTTCCGCTTGTGGGCACGAGGGGCTGGATGGGCCTCTGTGACGGGGTGGACGGAGCGCAAAGTGGCTTTCATCACCTTTGCCGACTATCTGCTCGATTTAGGGTGTGAGGCGTCTCGCTCACCCGTTCGTGGCCCTCTGTAGTCAAGCGTTCGACCCTGACAGGATCGATCACATGACCGATAACGTGCGCGAGGACGCGATCGACAGGACCTGGCGGGACGTGGTGGAGACCGCCCGCAGAACGGCGGCCGAGGGGCTGGTGGTCGGCACATCGGGCAATGTCTCGGCCCGGGTCGGGGACCTCGTCCTCGTCACCCCGAGCGGGGTGCCCTACGACCGGCTGACGCCCGCGGACACCGTCGCCGTGGACCTCGAAGGGCGGCAGGTCATCGGTGAGCTGCGGCCCACCAGTGAGCTGCCGCTCCATCTGGCGGTCTACCGCGCGACCGGGGCGCGGGCCGTGGTCCACACCCACGCGGTGCACGCCACGGCCGTCTCCACGCTGGTGGACGAGGTCCCGCCGGTCCACTACATGACCGGGGCGCTCGGGGGCCCGGTGCGGGTGGCCGGATACGCGCTGTACGGCTCCGAGGAGCTGGCGCGGAATCTGCTGGAGGCGTTGGAGGGGCGGTCGGCGGCGCTGCTGAGGAATCATGGGACGGTGGTGTACGGCCGGAGCCTGGAGCAGGCGTACGACCACACGGCGCAGCTGGAGTGGATGTGCCGGCTCTGGCTCCTCGCGTCCTCCGTCCCGGGCCGCACCCCGACCCTCCTGACCCCGGAGGCCCTGACGGAGGCCACCGCCCGCCTCCGCACCTACGGCCAGCCCTCCCCCTGACCCTCCCGAGCGCCGGACGGGCTGAAAATGCCACACCGGCGCCCTGAGTCGGCTCGGGCCCGGGCGAGGGGCGGCAGGCTCGGGCCCTGGGGCCGGGGCGCAAGAAAGGCTCGGGGCTCCGGGGTGTTGGCTGGCCGCAGGGCCGGTTGGCGTCGACACTGAACGTGTGCGACCGGTCACCGCGGCGACAGCCGCCGTCAGCACCCTCCTCGGCCTCGCCGCCGCCACCTTCGCCGTCGGCCGCGTCGCGGGCGACGCCGTCCTGCGCCCCGCCCCCGACCGCCCCTTCCCCGGCGACCCGCGCCTCACCGTGCACGCGGTGGAGGGCGACAGGGTCACCCTCACCCGCAGCCTCGCCGCGGCCCGCCCCGGGACGTACGGCCTCCAGGGCACCGGGGTGCACGCCGTCGTCGGACCGGTGCTGGAGGAGGTGACCCGCTCCGCCGACACCCTGGTCCGCCGGCTGGAACGCGTCGTCCACGGCACCCTCGAACCCGGCACCCGGGTCCGGCTCACCCCGCTGCTCCACACCGGCTCCCCGGCCACCGCCCTCGGCATCGAGGCCGCCGAGGTCACCGTCCCCGGCGAGCTGGGCCCCCTGCCCGCCTGGTCCGTCCCGGGCCCCCGGGAGACCTGGGTGATCGCCGTGCACGGCCTCGGCACCACCCGGGAGCACCCGCTGAACCTCCTTCCGTTTCTGCATCGGCGACGGGTTCCGGTGCTCGGTCTGGGGTACCGGGGCGACCCCGACGCCCCCCGCTCCCCGGACGGTCTCGGCCACCTCGGCGACACCGAGTGGCGCGATCTCGACGCGGCCCTCCGCTTCGCCGTCGGCAACGGAGCCCGCCGGGTGGTGCTCATGGGCTGGTCCACCGGCGCCGCCATGGCCCTGCGCACCGTCGCCGACTCCGCCCTGCGCGACCGGGTCAGCGGGCTCGTCCTCGACTCCCCGGTCCTCGACCGGAACGCCACCCTGCGGGCGCTCGCCGCCGCCCGCCGCACCCCGGACGCGCTGGTCCCGCTGGCCCTGCGGGCCGCCCGCAGCCGGGCCGGGCTCTACGACGGCCGCCGCCCGCCCACCCCCGCCGCCGACGCCCGGATGCTCCGCGTCCCGACCCTCGTCTTCCACGGCCCGGACGACACCGTCGCCCCCTGGGCGGCCTCCCGCGAACTCGCCGCGCTCCGGCCCGACACGGTCGCCCTCACCACCGTCCGGGGCGCCCCGCACGCCGCCATGTGGAACGCCGACCCGGTCCGCTACGAGGAGACCCTGCGCCGCTTCCTGACCCCGCTGCTCTGACCCCCGGGCCGCCCCGGGCGCGCCGGCCGCCGCACCGGCCGTTACCAAACCCGTGGCCCTCCGTTTGGGCTTTCGGGCCGTCAGCGGGAACACTGCTCCTTGTGACGTCCCGAAAGCCTGATGAGCAATTGGCGCGCAACTCCAGACTCCGTCTTGTCCGCCCGCGACCCCTGGCCACCGCCCGGCGGGCGGTGACGACCCGGCGAACCCGGCCGGCCGCCAGGCCACCCGAGGGCACCCCACCCCCCGCCGAGCTGGCCCGCCAGGCCAGAGAGGTCCTCGCCGACGCCGTGCGCATCGCCCGCTGGGCCGCGGTGGAACGCGACCCCGGTGCCGCACCGCTCGCCGCCCCGGCCGGTGAACGGGCCGCCGCGGCGCTCGATCTGACCCCCCTCCAGGTCCGGGCGGGCTGGGACCGCGCCCGTCTCGCCGGACTGGTGGAGCTGCACGGCGACACCGCCCGCCCCGGCTGGCGGCTGCGTGCCTGGGACCGTGACGACATGGCCGTCCTGCGCGGCTGGGTCGCGCTGTTCGACGCCTGGTCCCTGGTCCACCCGGCGCCCACCGATGTCCCGCCCACCGCCGTCGCGGAGGTGGTCGAGGCCGTCCCCCAGCTGCTCTCCCTGCTCCAGCTCTCGGCCGGGCCGGTCCTGGTCCCCGCCCTGCTGGACCTGTTGGAACAGCGCGTCCAGGAGCTGCGCGAGGAACGCTGCGAGGTCCCCCTCGTCCCGGTGGGCCCCGGCACCGCCGCCGCACCTCTCGCCACCCCCGCCCCCGGTACGGGGACCGGCACCCCGCAGGGGCCGCCGTCCGTCCCCCGCCTGCTCGACTGGGCGCTGGAGGGGCTCGCCGCCGTCGGCGCGCTCACCCTCGACAAGGGCCGCTCCGCCACCCTGACCCCCCTCGGCAACTGGGCGGTCTGGGTCAAGCTGGAGCAGATCTGTGTCGCGGCCCAGAGCCCCGCCGGGAACATCGAGCAGTCCGCCGAGGACATGCTGCGCGGCTGTGCCCGCCTCACCCCCGGGCCCGCCCGCGCCGAGTACCGCGCCTGGCTCGCCGCCCGCACCGTCGCGGGCGCCGTGGGCGAACTCCTCGCCGTCGCCCGGGGCGAGGACGCCCTGCTGCGCGGGCTCGCCTTCGAGGCCCTGCGGGTCGTCGGCGCCCCCGCCGAGGCCGAGGTCCGCTCCGCCGCCGTCGAGCCCTCGCTCCGCCCCTACGCGCTGCTCTGGCTCGCCGAGTACGAGGGCGTGGACGCCGAGGACGCCCATGACGTGCTGACCCGGGAGGAGGCCACCTGGCTCTGGGTGGACACGGCGGCGGCCGTCACCGACCACGGCGAGCCCCAGCTGCTCCTGCGCCATCTGGACTCCGCCGTGCAGGGCACCGTCCCCGCGCTGCTGGAGGAGGTCCGCTCCGGCGGCCATCCGCGCACGGTGCAGGTCCTGGTCGCCCTGGCCGCGGCCCACCCCGACCCGGCGCTGGCGAAGGCCGTGCGCCGGGCCGCCTTCCAGGTGCACACCGGGGGAGCCCAGTAGCCGCCCGTCCGGGGCCCGGCCCGGGGCCCGGGTCCACGCCCGCCGGGTGTGGACCCGGGGATCATCCCCTGGCATCCGGTGCCCCGGGCGGACCGAAACCCTCGGGGACGTAGTCGCCGAAGCTCCACACATGGCCGCCCAGGTCCCGGGCCAGATAGTCGCGGGCGCCGTACTCCCGGTCGGTCGGCGGGACCAGCACCTCCACCCCGTGCTCGACCGCGCGCCGGTGGTGGGCGTCGACATCGCCGACATGGACGAAGACGCCCGAGGGGCCGCCGTCCCCCAGCGCCCGGTCGTACTCCCCGCCGGTGCCCTTGCTGCCCAGCATCACCAGGCCGTTCCCGTACCGCAGCTCGGCATGGACCACCCGGCCGTCCCCGTCCTCGTACACCAGGTGCTCCGTGAATCCGAACGCCTCGGTGAGCTGTGCGACGGCCGCCTTCGCGTCGCCGTACAGCAGCGACGGAAAGACGCTCGGTGACTCTCTCCGCGCCGTCTCCGCCATCTCCCTCACCTCCCGCTCTCCCCGGCGCCGGGCCGGCTCCGGACGATCCCGTCGATGTGACCTGTGTCTCAGTCTGGCACCCCCCACCGACAACGCCCCGCCCGGCCGCGTTCCGGCAGGTCGCGCCCGGTGTCCCCGGGCGCGTCGACCCCATGGCCGCCGATCCCGTACGGCCCACCGGTCCCGTGCGCCCCACCCGTCCCGGCGCCGCCCCGGACCGGCCCCGGAGCCGCGCCCGCCGGGGCCCGCCCGCCGCGGCGAGGCCGTAAAACCACTTGCGACCCCCCGTTAGACTGGCTGTATGGCCTTTCTCCCTGTGCATTAGACGGCGTCGAAGCCCTTACCGCCCGTCCTTCCGCCGTCCCGTCCGCCCTGGAGTCTGTCCGTGATCACCGCTTCCGGTATCGAGCTGCGCGCCGGTGCCCGCATCCTCATCGAGTCCGCTTCCTTCCGTGTCGCCAAGGGCGACCGCATCGGCCTCGTCGGCCGCAACGGCGCGGGCAAGACCACCCTCACCAAGTGCCTCGCGGGCGAGGGCATCCCCGCCTCCGGCACCATCGCCCGCTCGGGCGAGGTCGGCTACCTCCCCCAGGACCCGCGCACCGGTGATCTCGACACCCTCGCCCGGGACCGCATCCTCTCCGCACGCGACCTCGACTCGGTCCTCCGCAAGATGCGGGAGAACGAGGACCGGATGGCCAACGGCCAGGGCGCCACGCGCGAGAAGGCGATGAAGAAGTACGAGCGCCTGGAGACCGAGTTCCTCACCAAGGGCGGCTACGCCGCCGAGGCCGAGGCCGCCACCATCGCCGCCGCGCTCGGCCTGCCCGACCGGGTCCTCGGCCAGCCCCTGCACACCCTCTCCGGCGGTCAGCGCCGCCGGGTCGAGCTGGCGCGCATCCTCTTCTCGGACGCCGACACCCTGCTCCTGGACGAGCCCACCAACCACCTCGACGCCGACTCGATCGTCTGGCTGCGCGACTACCTCAAGACCTACCGCGGCGGCTTCATCGTCATCTCCCACGATGTCGACCTGGTCGAGACCGTCGTCAACAAGGTCTTCTACCTGGACGCCAACCGCTCCGCCATCGATGTCTACAACATGGGGTGGAAGCTCTACCAGCAGCAGCGCGAGGCCGACGAGAAGCGCCGCAAGCGCGAGCGCCAGAACGCCGAGAAGAAGGCCGCCGCCCTCAACGCCCAGGCCGACAAGATGCGCGCCAAGGCCACCAAGACGGTCGCCGCGCAGAACATGGCCCGCCGCGCCGAGCGGCTGCTCTCCGGCCTGGAGGCCGCCCGGGTCTCCGACAAGGTCGCCAAGCTCCGCTTCCCCGAGCCGGCCCCCTGCGGCAAGACCCCCCTGCGGGCCGAGGGACTCTCCAAGTCGTACGGTTCGCTGGAGATCTTCACCGATGTCGACCTCGCCATCGACAAGGGCTCCCGCGTCGTCATCCTCGGTCTGAACGGCGCCGGCAAGACCACGCTGCTGCGGCTGCTCGCGGGCGTGGAGAAGCCGGACACCGGTGCTGTCACCCCCGGTCACGGCCTCAAGATGGGCTACTACGCCCAGGAGCACGAGACCCTGGACCCGGAGCGCACGGTCCTGGAGAACATGCGCTCCTCCGCTCCCGACCTCGATCTGGTGGAGGTCCGCAAGACCCTCGGCTCGTTCCTCTTCTCCGGCGACGACGTCGACAAGCCCGCCGGGGTGCTCTCCGGCGGCGAGAAGACCCGTCTCGCCCTGGCCACCCTGGTCGTCTCCTCGGCGAACGTGCTCCTCCTCGACGAGCCCACCAACAACCTCGACCCGGCGAGCCGGGAGGAGATCCTGGGCGCCCTGCGCACCTACAAGGGCGCGGTCATCCTGGTCACCCATGACGAGGGCGCGGTGGCGGCGCTGGAGCCGGAGCGGATCATTCTGCTGCCGGACGGTGTCGAGGACCTGTGGGGAGCGGACTACGCGGATCTGGTCGCCCTCGCCTGACGGGCGCCCCGCCCCGGGGTCGGGGCACTCCGTGCCGACCCCGGCCAGGACGCTGATCCACTCCCTATGGATCATTCGGCTCACGGGTGATCCATCATCTGAGTGAGCGTGTCTCATCCCCGTGTGGAGGCTCCGGCTCCTGCGCGCCGTGCGCGCGCCGGTAGGTGTCATTCCGGTCGTACCCGTCCTGACCTGCCCACTTTCCCCGAATGGTTGTTCCCGTACGGGAAAATCCGCCCCGCGAATGAACCTTTCGGGTCCTCCGGGTCGTATATCGGCTGGGCAAGGTCGTCCCATGGACCTTGCCGAATGGGTGGCCAGGAAGGGCGCAAGGGGTGATCATGAGAAGTCCAGAGCGCACTTCCCATGAGGAGGCACGGGTGGCCGAGACTCTGAAGAAGGGCAGCCGGGTAACCGGCGCCGCGCGCGACAAGCTCGCGGCAGACCTGAAGAAGAAGTACGACTCCGGTGCGAGTATCCGGGCGCTGGCCGAAGAGACCGGCCGGTCCTACGGATTCGTCCATCGGATGCTCAGTGAGTCCGGAGTCACACTGCGGGGACGCGGTGGAGCCACACGGGGCAAGAAGGCCGCCTCGGCCTGAAGGTCCGAGGGGCAGGGCTTCCCACTGGTTCATCAGGTGCTCATCCGGTCCGTCCTCTGGGGCGGGCCGGGTGGTCACCGGCAGCCGTTCCCGGTCGCCACGGCGGAATCCACCGCCGTGACCGGGCGGCCCGTGGTGGTTACTGTGCGGTCGCTTAGCTAGTCTGCGACTGCTCGCACATGACCATCACCGCACCCCGAACCGGAGGCGCCCCATGACCTCACCCGGCTCCGCGCACGACCCCGTACTGGACGAGGACGGCGTACGGCTCACCGTCGAGGACACGGTCGCCACGGTGACCCTGACCAACGCGGCGAAGCGCAATGTCCAGTCCCCCGCCCTGTGGCGGGCGCTGGCGCGCGCGGGCGGTGCGCTGCCCGGAAGTGTCCGGGTGGTGGTCCTGCGTGCCGAGGGCGTGTCGTTCTCCGCCGGTCTCGACCGGCAGGCGTTCACTCCCGAGGGCTTTCCCGGGGAGCCGTCCTTCCTCGATCTGGCACGCCTGCCCGACGCGGGTCTCGATGCCGTGATAGCCGAGTACCAGGAGGCATTCACCTGGTGGCGGCGGAACGACATCGTCAGTGTCGCGGCGGTGCAGGGGCATGCGATCGGCGCCGGCTTCCAGCTCGCCCTCGCCTGCGATCTGCGGATCGTGACGCGGGACGTCCAGTTCGCCATGCGCGAGACCGGGCTGGGACTCGTCCCCGATCTGACGGGGACGCATCCCCTGGTCTCGCTGGTCGGCTATGCCCGCGCGCTGGAGATCTGCGCGACGGGCCGCTTCGTCCATGCCGAGGAGGCCGAGCGGACCGGCCTCGCCCAGCTCGTGGTCGCCGCCGAGGAGCTGGACGGCGCGGTACGGGACCTCACCGCCGCGCTGCTCGGCGCGGAGCGGGACGCGCTCATCGAGACCAAGGCGCTGCTGCGGGGCGCGGTGGACCGTACCTACGAGGAGCAGCGCGCGGCGGAGCGCGCGGCCCAGTCCCGCCGGCTGCGGGCCCTCGCGGGCCTCGGCGACTGACCCCTGCCCCGGGGTGTCCGCGTCCCGGGGTGTCCGGGGCTCAGACCGCCACCCCGGTGATCACCACGATCACCGGGCGGTCCGCCGTGTCCGCGCGGGCGGCCGTGGCGCGGGCCGCGCGGGCCACCTCCAGCGGGTGGTGGCCCCGGCGGACGACGATCTCCACCCGCAGCACCCCGGCGGCCGTCTCCCGGACGGTGACGGGGGCGCCCACCCCGGGGAGCTTCCGTACCGCCCCGGCCGTCGGGCCGTCCGTCGTGCCGTCCGTGCCGGAGGTCTCCGGCACGGCTCCGGCCGGGGTGCCGGGTGCGCCCGGGGTGTCCGGGGCGGCCTCCCGGAGGGCCGTCACCCGGATGTCCGCCTCCGGGGCGAGCAGATCCAGGGACTCCTCGGCGGCCGTCAGCAGCGCCTCCCGCAGCCGTGCCGCCGCCTCGGGCAGGGGGACCGCCCAGTCGGTCGCCGCGCACTCGGCCGTGATCCGCAGGGGTCCCGGCGGCAGCGCGCCCGGGGGAGCGGTGGCCGGGAGCGGAGCCGCCTCCGCCGGGGCGGCCGGGTCCGCGGCACTGGCCGGGTCGGGGCCCAGCGGCTCCAGCCGTACCCGGTCCGTCACCACCCCGGGGACCAGGCCCGCCGCCCGCCGCAGCACCTCCAGCGCCGCCGCCTCGGTCAGCCAGACGCCGTCCGCCGCCCCGCCCAGCGCCAGCAGCCTGCCGAGGCCGAACCGTCTCCGTACCGCGTCAGCAGTGGTCATGTCCCCAGCCTGCCGTATCCCCGGCGCGCAACTGGACAACCGCGCCTAATCTGGGCAAAGAGGTGTCTTTCGGTCCCCTGGTTCCGACGGGGGCACGGCGGGCGGCACCGGAAAGGACGCAGGCTGATGACGGAGACCACCGGTAAGCAATCCCCGGGCTCGGGCGACGAGCACCGGAGGACATCGAGCGGCCGGCGCGGGGGAGACCCCGGCGCCCGGGGCCGTACGACCATCTCCGACGGGGTCGTCGAGAAGATCGCCGGGCTCGCCGCCCGTGATGTGGTCGGTGTCCACGCGATGGGCAGCGGACTCTCCCGTACCTTCGGCGCGGTGCGCGACCGGGTCCCCGGCGGCGGCCGGGCCAGTGTCACCCGGGGCGTCAAGGCCGAGGTCGGGGAGGTGCAGACGGCACTGGACCTGGAGATCGTCATCGACTACGGCGTCTCCATCGCCGATGTCGCCCGCGCGGTCCGCGAGAACGTGATCTCCGCCGTGGAGCGGATGACCGGTCTGGAGGTCGTGGAGGTCAATATCGCGGTCAGCGATGTGAAGCTGCCCGACGAGGAAGAGGACGAGCCCGAATCCCGGCTCCAGTGACCGTCGCCGACCCTGATCGTACGAAGGAGCTGAGATGAGCATGGCTGTCGCCGGCATGCTGGCCGGCATGGCGCTCGGCTTCGCCGGATACTTCGGCGGATTCGGAGCGTTTCTGCTGGTCGCCGCCTTGGGAGCGGTCGGGTTCGTGGCCGGCCGGCTGCTCGACGGAGATCTGGCGCCCGGGGAGTTCCTCCGGGGCCGTGACCGCGGCGACCGGCCCCGGTGACCCGGGTGACCGCCTCCCGCCCGGACGACGGGGACGGTACCCCGCCCGGGAGCACCGGGAGCACCGGGAGCACCGGGAGCACCGGGAGCACCGGGGACACCGGGGACACCGGAGGGCCCGGGGCGACCGGGGTGACCGAACCGGTCGGCCCCGCCGACCGGGGGGCCACCGTCGTCGCCGACCGGGTCGTGGCCAAGATCGCCGCCCAGGCGGCCCGGGAGGCCGTCGGCACCCTGCCCGAGGACGGCCGTGCGCCCCATGCCTCCGTGACGGTCCGCCAGGGCGCCGCCCGGGTACGGGTCAGTCTGGACCTCCCCTACCCCACCCCCATCGGCGACCGGTGCGCCGCCGTCCGGCAGCGGGTCGCCGAACGGGTGCGCACCCTGGCCGGGATGACCGTCCCCGAGGTCTCCGTCCTGGTCGAGCGGCTGCACTCGCCGTACACCCGGGGCACCGTTGGGCGGAGGACCCGATGACCGCCCCGGCCGGACCCACCACCGGGACACCCCCCGCCGCCGGGCCGCCCGGCCCCTTTCTCGTCCGTAACCGCAAGTCGGGGAGCGGCAGATTCTGGTCGGCCCGGCGCCTTCCGGCGGCGCTGCTCGCCGCCGTGGTCCTCGGCGCCGCCGGGGTGACCCTCTATGACGTCGCCGCCGTACGGGCGGGCCGCTCCGCCATGGAGTGGCGGCGGGTCACCGCCGACCGGCTCGCCCAGTGGCGCCTGGAGGACACCGGGGTCCTGGTGGCCGCCGGGGTGGTGGCCGCCGTCGGGCTCTGGCTGCTGGTGCTCGCGCTCACCCCCGGACTGCGCCGGCTGCTCACCATGCGCCGCGACGGCGGTCCGGTCCGGGCCGGTCTGGACCGCAGGGCGGCGGCGCTGACCCTGCGGGACCGGGCGATGGAGGTGCCCGGCGTACGGTCCGTACGGGTACGGGTCGGCCGCTCCCGGGCGCGGGTGCGCGCGGACTCCCACTTCCGGGACCTCGACGCCGTCCGGGCCGACCTCGACCGGGTCGTCTCCACCGCCATCCGGGAACTCGCCCTGGTCAAGACCCCGTCCAGCTCGGTCCGGGTCACCCGGCCTCCTGTCAGGAAGAGGTGAGACGCCATGCTCCGTGCCGTCAACCGGGTGGTGCTGGGCCTCGCGGGCGCGGTGCTGCTCTGCGGCGGCGGGGCCGCCCTCGCGGCGGGCACCGGCCTTGAGGTGCCGTCCTGGTGGCCCTGGTACGGGCGGCGCGACGTCCTGCTCGCCGCGGCGGACCGGGAGCGCTGGCGGGACGAGAGCTGGTGGTGGCCCTCGGTCATCGCCGCCCTCGCGGTCCTGGTGCTGCTGGCCCTCTGGCTGCTCCTCGCCCAGCTGCGGCGGGGCCGGCTCACCGAGGTGCTGGTGGACAGCGGCGACGGTGAGGGGGCCCGGCTGCGGGGCGCCGCCCTGGAGGAGGTCGTCGAGGCGGAGGCGGGCACGTTGGAGGGGGTGGCGCGGGCCAGGGTCCGGCTGACCGGCCGCCGCCGCGCCCCCCGGGCCCGGATCCGGCTGCTGCTGGAGCCCCATGCCTCCCCCCAGGCCATCCTGGAGCGGCTGGGCACCCACACCGTGGAGCACGCCCGTACCGCCGCCGGACTCGCCGAACTCCCCTCCGACGCCCGTCTGCGCGCCGCCGCCCATCCCGCCCGCCGCGTCACCTGACCCGGCGGTCCAGGGCCCGAGCCCGGGGTCGGAAGCCCGGGCTCAGAAGCCGTGGCGGGTGCCGCCGTCGACCGGGAGCATCACACCGGTCAGATAGGACGCCGCCGGGGAGAGCAGGAACGCCGCCACCGTGCCGAACTCCTCCGGTGTGCCGTAGCGCCGCAGCGGGATGAGGGACTCGCTCGCCGCGCGGGCGGCCTCCGCGTCGCCGGAGAGGGCGTCCAGCTCCCGGACCCGGTCGGTGTCGATCCGGGCCGGCAGCAGGCCGACCACCCGGATGCCCCGGGGGCCCAGTTCATCGGCGAGCGACTTGGCGAAGCCCGCGAGGCCGGGGCGGAGGCCGTTGGAGATGGTCAGCCCGGGGATGGGCTCATGGACCGAGGCGGAGAGCACCAGGCCGATCACCCCGCCCGCCGTCAGCTCCGCCGCCGCCGTCCGGGCGAGGCGTACCGCGCCGAGGAAGACCGACTCGAAGGCGGTCCGCCACTGCTCGTCGGTGTTGTCGGCGGAGGAGCCAGGGGCCGGGCCGCCCACACTGATCAGCACCCCGTCGAACCGCCCGAAGTGCGCCCGGGCGGCGGCGATCAGCCGCTCCGCGCCCTCCGGGTCGGCGTTGTCGACGGCGATACCGGCGGCGTCCGGCCCGAGCGCCTCCGCCGCGTTCCGCACGGTGGGCTCGTCGCGGCCGCTGATGACGACCTTCGCGCCCTCCGCGACCAGCGCACGGGCGGTGGCGTTGCCGAGCCCCCGCGAGGCGCCCGTCACCACATAGACACGGTCCTTCAGTCCAAGATCCATGCGGCTATCCTGCCCCCTCCTCCCGGCTCAGCGCGAGGGCCGTGGTGACCAGGGCGATATGGCTGAACGCCTGGGGGAAGTTCCCGAGCTGCCGCCCGGCCGCCATGTCGTACTCCTCGGCGAGCAGCCCGACATCGTTGCGAAGGGTCAGCAGCCGCTCGAACAGCTCGACGGCCTCCGCCCGCCGCCCGGTCATCCGCAACGCGTCCGCCAGCCAGAACGAGCAGGCCAGAAAGGCGCCCTCGGCCCCGGGCAGCCCGTCCACCGTGCCGCCCTCGGTGGAGTAGCGGCGGATCAGACCGCCCTCGGTGCCCAGCCCGGCGCGGACCGCGTCCACCGTGCCCACCACCCGGGGGTCGTCCGGCGGCAGAAAACCGGTACGGGGGATCAGCAGGGTCGCCGCGTCCAGCTCCTGGGAGCCGTAGTACTGGGTGAAGGTGTTGCGCACCGGGTCGTACCCCTTCTCGCACACCTCCGCGTGGACCGCGTCCCGCATCGCCCGCCAGCGGTCGGCGTCGCCCCGCAGCGAGGGGTCGTCCTCCAGGGTCCGCACCGCACGGTCGGCGGCCACCCAGGCCATCACCTTGGAGTGGACGAAGTGCCGCCGGGGACCGCGTACCTCCCACAGCCCCTCGTCCGGCTCGTGCCACTTGGTCTCCAGGAAGCCCAGCAGGCTGAGCTGGAGGAACCAGGCGTGCCGCTGCGCCGGGATCCCCGCCTGCCGGGCGAGGAAGAACGAGTCGACCACCTCCCCGTACACATCGAGCTGCAACTGGTCGACGGCGGCGTTCCCGGTGCGTACGGGGGAGGAGCCCGCGTACCCGGAGAGCCAGGGCAGCACCGTCTCCGGCAGCCGCCGCTCCCCGCCGAGCCCGTACATGATCTGGAGGTCGGCGGGGTCGCCCGCCACCGCGCGCAGCAGCCAGTTCCGCCAGGCCGCCGCCTCCTCCTGGTACCCCGCCTCCAGCAGCGCGTCCAGGGTGAGGGTGGAGTCCCGCAGCCAGCAGAAGCGGTAGTCCCAGTTGCGGACCCCGCCCAGGGACTCCGGCAGGGAGGTCGTCGGGGCGGCGACGATCCCGCCGGTCGGCCGGTAGGTGAGCGCCTTCAGGGTGATCAGGGAGCGGACCACGGCATCCCGGTACGGGCCCGAGGTGCTGCACCGGACGGCCCAGTCGGACCAGTCCCGCAGGCTGCACTCCAGCGCCTCGTACGGGTCGACCAGGGTGGGGCGGGGGTTGTGCGAGGGATGCCAGGTCAGGGTGAACGCCACCCGCTCACCGGGGCCGACCCGGAAGGAGGAGACCGTACTGAAGTCCTGGCCCCAGGTCCTGACCCGGGGTTCGCTGCGCAGCCAGACCGAGTCGGGCCCGGCGATGGCGACCCGGTTGCCGTTGGCCCGCCGCATCCAGGGGATCACCGAGCCGTAGTCGAAGCGCAGCCGCAGGACGCCCTCCATCTCGACCGAGCCGCTGACGCCCTCCACGATCCGGGTCAGATCGGGGGCCTCGTCGCGCTCCGGCATGAAGTCGATGACCTTGACCGTGCCGTCGGGGGTCTCCCACACCGACTCCAGCACGAGCGAGTCCCCGATGTAGGAGCGGCGGGTGCAGGGGCCCGCGCCCCGGGGCGCGAGCCGCCAGTGACCGTTCTCCCGGTCGCCGACCAGGGCGGCGAAACAGGCCGCCGAGTCGAAGCGGGGCAGGCAGAGCCAGTCGACGGAGCCGTCCCGCCCGACCAGTGCCGCCGTCTGGAGGTCGCCGATCAGCGCGTAGTCCTCGATGCGTTGGGTCACGCAGTGGCGCATTCCCGCCCGGGGCGGGGGAATATCAGCGGCGGTGGGGGAGTCAGGCTTTCGCCGGTTCCGGCGCGGTCCCGCTCTCCTGGTCCCGCTCGTCCTCCGCCGCCGTCTCCTCCGCCGCCTTCGCGGCGGCCTCCCGGCGGTCGCGCACCTCCCGGCGGACCAGGATCACCCAGCCGACGGGTACCCCCGCCGTGAAGAGCCACCACTGCACGGCGTACGCCATGTGCGCGCCGATGGAGTCGTGGTCGGGGCTGCCGATCCGCTCCGGGATCTTCCCCGAGGGCTTGGGCCCCACCAGCTCCAGATAGCCGCCGAGCACCGGACGCCCCAGCGCCTGGGAGCGCTGCTCGCTGTTGATCAGCATGATCTGGCGGTCCGGCAGGCCCGCGAGATCCTTGATCCCGCTGCTCCCGGTGGTCTCGTCGGCCTTGAGCCGGCCGGTGACGGTGACCTCGCCCTTGGGCGGGGCGGGTACGGCGGGGTAGGCGTGCTGGTCGGCGGGGGCCGGGATCCAGCCCCGGTTCACCAGGACCGCCCGGCCGTCGGCGAGCACCAGCGGGGTCAGCACATGGACACCGACCTTGTCGTCGGCGTTGGTCCGGCGGCGGACGACGACCTCGCCCCCGGTGTCGAAGGTGCCGGTCGCGGTCGCCCGGCGCCAGTAGTCCGAGCGGGGGACGGAGTGCCCGGGGGAGGTCAGCTCGGTCACCGGGACCGGCTTCGCGTCCAGGGCCTCCTTGATCAGCGCGTTCTGCTCGACCCGGCGCTCATGGCGGTGGAACTGCCAGAAACCCAGCTCGATCATGGTGGGGACGAGTGCGACGCCGACGAGGGTGAGGATCACCCACTGGCGGGTCAACAGAAAGCGGTACACGGCTTCGACCGTACCTCCTGCCTCGCGGACGCCTCGGGGCGGGGCCGCCCGTACCGGAGGGGTGCGCGCCGTGGTCCCGGGCACCGGAGGGGCCGGCACCCTCGCCGCCCGTGGCGTCCCCGGCGTCAGACCCGGTCGACGATGCCCACCCGGCCCTCCGCGCGGGCGCAGTGCGCTCCGCAGTACCAGTGCCCCTGGACCTCGACGCCCTGTCCGATGACCTGGACCCGGCAGTGCTCGCAGAGGGGCGCCATCCGGTGGATCGCGCAGGCGAAGCAGTCGAAGACATGGACCGCGCCCTGCGCGTGCACCTCGAACGACATGCCGTAGTCGTTTCCGCAGACCTCGCAACGTGCCATGGGCCACAGCGTGCGGCGCGGCGGTACGGAACCGGCGCACGGCACGCGGGCCGGTCACCCGTCTGCGCTGTCGCGCGCCCCCGTGCTCCCGATTCCCTCCGGACCCGGCGCGGGGTCCGCCCCCGTACCGGCCGGGGCCACATCCCGCAGCAGCTGGGTGAAGGCGGCCTCGTCCAGGACCGGGGTGCCGTACGAGCGGGCCCGCGCGGTCTTGGAGGTCGGCGCGTGCGGATCGTTGGTCACCAGCAGGCTGGTCAGCCGGGAGACACCGGTGGCGATGTGCAGCCCCGCCTCGATCGCCCGGTCCTCCAGCAGCTCCCGGTCGATGGAGGTGTCCCCGGAGATCGCCACCCGCATCCCCTGCCGCAGCGGCCGCCCCGGCTCGTACCGCCCGGGGTTGGGGTACGGGCAGGCCGGGCGCTTGCGCGAGGGGCGCCAGCCGCCCGCCCCGAACCCTCCGTACGCGGCGGAACCGGCGGTGCCCTGCCGGCCGATCCTCGGGGCCGGGTCCGACCACTCGGTCAGCGGCAGGCACTCCAGGAGCGGCAGCCGCACCCCCTCCCGCGCCGCCGTGCGCAGACTCGGCCGGAACGCCTCCGCCAGCACCCGGGCGTCGTCCAGCGCGTGGTGGGCCTGGCGCTGGACCACACCGAAGTGGGCGGCGAGGGACTCCAGCTTGTGGTTGGGCAGCGGCAGCCGCAGCTCCTTGGCGAGGGCGATGGTGCAGAGCCGCTGCCGGGTGGGGGCGGTCCGGCGGGCGCGGGCGTACTCCCTCGCGATCATGGACCAGTCGAAGACGGCGTTGTGCGCGACGAGCACCCGGCCGTCGAGCCGTTCGGAGAAGGCGTCCGCGATCTGCCCGAAGAGCGGGGCGTCGCGCAGTACATCGGTGGTCAGTCCATGGATCCATACCGGCCCGGGATCGCGCTCCGGGTTGACCAGGGTGTACCAGTGGTCCTCGACCTCGCCCCGGGCGTCCAGCCGGTACACGGCAGCGGAGACTATCCGGTCGTCGCGGGCGAGGCCGGTGGTCTCGACGTCGACCACCGCGTACCCGCGCGGATACGCGGCCGGCCAGGTCGTCTCTGCTGTGCTGCTCTCCTCGGGCATGGTCACAGAGAATACGGCCCCCCACCGACAACACCCGATCCGCCCGCCCGGCCGGCGGCGGGCCCAGGCCGCCGGAGGAGCGTCCGGAACCCCTTCTTGGAGGAAGTCACCAAAGCCTGCTGACAGATCGTCTCGCATACTTGTAAGTAACAACATCTGTTCCCGCCCCGGCCCCCGCGCTTACCGTGCCCCCATGCCGAATTCCCCCGATGTCGTGCTGTGGTCGATACCCGCCTTCGCCATCCCTACGGCCGTCCCCGGGCCGACCCGGCTCGTCGGCACCACCGGCGCGGGGGAGGGCCGATGACCGCCGCACCCGGCGCCGTGCCGCGCCGCGTCCTGCCCGGGGACACCGTCGGCACCGTCCTGCTGGCCGCCTTCGCGGTCGCCCTTCTCGCGGACCTCGGCTCGCTGGCCGCGGACTCCGTGACGGGGCACCGGATCCTCAAGCCGCTGCTGATGCCGCTGCTCGCCGCGTACACGGTGGTACGGGGCGGTCCGCGGCTGCTGGTCGCCGCGCTGCTGCTGGGCTGGGGCGGGGATGTGTTCCTGCTGGGGGGTGCCGAGTGGGCCTTCCTCGCCGGCATGGGGTCGTTCGCCCTGGGACACCTCTGCTATCTCACCCTCTTCGGGCGCTGCCGGACCCCGCGGCCCGCGCCGCCGCTCTACGGCGTGGCGCTGGTGGTCACCGTGGTGCTGCTCTGGCCCGACCTCCCGCCGGATCTCCGGATCCCGGTGGCCGGATATGCGGTGCTGCTGACCGCGATGGCATGGCGCTCCAGCGGGCTCGGACGCCTCGCCGGGGTGGGTGGGGGGCTGTTTCTGGTCTCCGACCTGATCATCGCCGCCGAGGTCGCGGAGTGGTCCCGGCCGCCCGTACCCGATCTGTGGATCATGCTCCTGTACGGCGTCGGCCAGCTGCTGCTCACCCTCGGCGTGCTCGCCCGTACCGACGAGCGGCGGGTCTGAGGCCGCACCGGGCCTCTCCGGGGACCGGGAACGGCGAAGGGGGGCCGGGCGGTTGCCCGGCCCCCCTCGTGCCGAGTGGGTCCGTCAGGCGTCAGCGGCCGTCGGGATCAGCGGTGGTTCAGCGGCGCACCGCGTCGAGCGCGTCGGCGACACCGTGGCCGTAGAAGCCGTTCTTGCTCTTCCCGCCCTCGCACACGGCGTCCACCGTGCCGTCACCGTTGATGTCATACGGGTTGGTGCACTTGGCGTCGTCCGCCTGCGCGTTGAGCAGGGCCTTCACCGCGGCGGGGGACGCCTTGGGGTGCTTGGACTTGATCAGCGCGACCACACCGGCGACATGCGGGGAGGCCATCGACGTACCGGCCTTGTAGTTGTACTTGCCGTCCACGGTGGTGGAGAGGATACGGCCGTCGGTCGCCGGGGCGCCCGGGGTCTGGTAGGCCGTACGGTCACCGCCGGGCGCGGAGATGTCGACCACGCCGTTGCCGTAGTTGGAGTACGACGCCTTCAGGCCCTTGGCCCCCAGCGAAGAGGTGGTGACGACACCCGGCAGCTGGGTCGGGACGTCAACGCACTCCTTGGGGTTGATGTACCGGGTGGTCGGCGTGGTGTCGTTCGGGCTGGTCGGGTCGGTCAGCTCCTCGGCCGCCAGGTCCAGGGCGTCGTTGCCCGCCGCGGCGACATTCACCGCGCCCTTGCTCTCCGCGTAGCGGGTGGCCCGCGTCACGGCCTCCACCAGGGCCTTCTGGTCGGGGTCGTTCTTGCAGGCGAACAGCCACGGGTCGACGTAGTAGCTGTTGTTGGTGACCTCGACGCCCTTCTCGGCCGCCCAGATGAAGCCGCAGACGACCGCCTCGGTGTAGAAGAAGCCGGCCGTGGTCGACACCTTGATGCCGGAGACCTTCACACCCGGGGCGACACCGGTGACGCCGATGCCGTTCTTCGCGGCGGCGATGGTGCCCGCGACATGGGTGCCGTGGTCGCTCTCGCCCGGAGCGGGACGCCAGGAGCCCTCGGTGGTCTCCGGCTTGCCCGTCACACAGTTGGCCGAGGCCTTCCGGTCGAAGTTGGGCGCCAGGTCGGGGTGGGTGTCGTCGACACCCGTGTCGATCACCGCGACGGTGACCTTCTTGCTGCCCAGCGTCTTCTTGTGGGCCTGGTCCGCCTTGATGGCGGGCAGGCTCCACTGGAGCGGCTCCAGCGGGTCCTCGCCCGCCTCGGCGCGGCCCGCGGCCTTGCGGGCCTCCTCCGCGGTCAGCGGACGCCCGGACTCGATGGCGGTGTCGGTCGCCGCGCTCAGCGGAGCCGTGCGGGTGGCGCCGGCCGACACCACGCCTCTGACCTTGCGTATGGATGTGCCGAAGTCCGGGTTCTGCGAGTGGACGACGATCACGCCTATCTGGTCATAGGCGATGACGATCGTGCCGCCGGCCTTGGCGATGGCCTTCTTCACGTCCTTCGCGGTCTGGGCACCGCTCTTCACATTCACCACGTACGACAGCTTCGGTCCGGCCGTGGACACCACGGAGGCGGACGTCTCCTCCGCCGGCGCGGCTGTGGCCGCCGCCGTCGGAAGGAAGCCGAGCGAGGCCGTGAGCGCCAGACCGACGGGCAGGGCGAGCGCGCGCCGCCGTCCGGTTCCCAGAAGAGCCATGGGTTCTCCACATCTTCGGTGCCGTCCGCGCACCCCTGTGCCCGCGGACGCGTACATGACCAGCGAAGCTATCGCCCATCGTGATCAGCAGCAATGAGTACGAGAGGAAAATCTGAACAAGATCCGGCGTCCGTGAAGAAAAAAGGCTGATGTTGAACCGGCCCGGCGTGCTCTCCGTGCCGTTGTCAGGAGGTGGAGCAACATCAATCCGCCCCGCTGAAACCAGCCAAACGAGGTCCGAGTTGTCCAACCCAGCCGCTCCCGCGTCACGAGGAGATTCCGTGGCTACCGACGCACCACCGCCACCGCCCCCGGGCGGTCCGGGCACCCGCCGCGCTCAGCCCACCACCGAGCAGTACGTCGCGGTGCAGCAGAGCGCGGAATTCGGCGAACTGCGCCGTGCCTACCGCTCCTTCGCCTTCCCGCTGACCGTCGCGTTCATCGCCTGGTACCTGCTCTACGTCCTGCTCTCCAACTACGCGGGCGACTTCATGGGCACCCAGGTCATCGGCAACATCAACATCGCCCTCGTCCTCGGCCTCGCACAGTTCGCCACGACCTTCCTCATCGCCTGGCTCTACTCCCGGCACGCGGCGGCGAAACTCGACCCCAGGGCCGACGCCCTCAAGGCCCGGATGGAGGCGGATCTGTGAGCCCCGCCCTCCAGCTCGCGGCCCAGAGCGCCACCACCGAGCACCGCCCCCTGATCATCACGCTCTTCGCGGCCTTCGTCGTCGCCACCCTCGCCATCACCGTCTGGGCCGGCCGCCAGACCAAGAGCGCCGCCGACTTCTACGCGGGCGGCGGCCAGTTCACCGGCTTCCAGAACGGACTGGCGATCTCCGGCGACTACATGTCCGCCGCCTCGTTCCTCGGGATCGCCGGGGCCATCGCCCTCTTCGGCTACGACGGCTTCCTCTACTCCATCGGCTTCCTCGTCGCCTGGCTGGTGGCGCTGCTCCTGGTCGCCGAACCGCTCCGCAACTCCGGCCGGTTCACCATGGGCGACGTCCTCGCCTACCGCATGCGCCAGCGGCCCGTCCGCACCGCCGCCGGCACCTCCACCATCGTCGTCTCCATCTTCTATCTGCTCGCGCAGATGGCGGGCGCCGGTGTGCTGGTCTCCCTGCTCCTCGGCATCACCAATGACACCGGGAAGGTCCTCATCGTCGGCCTCGTCGGCGTCCTGATGATCCTCTACGTCACCATCGGCGGGATGAAGGGCACCACCTGGGTGCAGATGGTCAAGGCGGTGCTCCTCATCGCCGGAACCCTCCTCATCACCTTCCTGGTGCTGCTGAAGTTCAACTTCAACATCTCCGACCTCCTCGGCACGGCGGCCGACAAGAGCGGCCACGGCGCGGCGTTCCTGGAACCCGGACTGCGGTACGGCGCCACCGAGACCTCGAAGCTGGACTTCATCTCCCTCGGCATCGCCCTGGTCCTCGGCACCGCCGGACTGCCGCACATCCTCATCCGCTTCTACACCGTGCCCACCGCCAAGGCCGCCCGGAAGTCCGTCAACTGGGCCATCGGCATCATCGGCGCCTTCTACCTCATGACGATCGCCCTCGGCTTCGGCGCCGCGGCCATCATCGGCCCCGAGGAGATCAGCGCCTCCAACAAGGCGGGCAACACGGCGGCACCGCTGCTCGCCCTCCATATCGGCGGCACCGACTCCGCCTGGGGCGCGATCCTGCTCGCCGTGATCTCCGCCGTCGCCTTCGCCACCATCCTCGCGGTGGTCGCCGGGCTCACCCTCGCCTCCTCCTCGTCCTTCGCCCATGACATCTACGCCAATGTCATAAGGCGCGGCCAGGCCACCGAGAAGGAAGAGGTCCGCGCCGCCCGCTGGGCCACCGTCGCCATCGGTATCGTCTCCATCGCCCTCGGTGCCCTCGCCCGCGACCTCAATGTCGCCGGACTGGTCGCCCTGGCCTTCGCCGTCGCCGCCTCGGCCAATCTGCCGACCATCCTCTACAGCCTCTTCTGGAAGCGCTTCACCACCCAGGGCGCGCTCTGGTCGATCTACGGCGGACTCACCGCCTCCGTGGTCCTGGTGCTCTTCTCACCGGTCGTCTCCGGGAAGCCCACCTCGATGTTCAAGAACGCCGACTTCTACTGGTTCCCGCTGGAGAACCCGGGCCTGGTCTCCATCCCGCTGGGCTTCCTCCTCGGCTGGCTGGGCTCCCTGCTCTCCAAGGAGAAGCCGAACACCGAGAAGTACGCGGAGCTGGAGGTCAAGTCCCTCACCGGGGTCGCCGTCGGCGCCCCCACCTCCCACTGACCGCCGGGTCCGTCCCCGGGGACCGCTCCCCGGGGACGGGCCGCGCCCTCCGCACCGCGTCCCCACCCCGGGTTCTCCGGCCGCCGGGCCCGCCCCCGCCGCCCGCTGGCGTAGGCTCGCGGCAGAAGATCCTGGAGGGAACGACGGGAAGGGGGCCCGGGATGCTCGTCGACACCTATGGCCGGGTCGCCACCGACCTGCGCGTCTCACTCACGGACCGGTGCAATCTCCGCTGCACCTACTGCATGCCCGAAGAGGGCCTGAAGTGGCTCGCCAAGCCCGATCTGCTGACCGATGACGAGATCGTCCGCATGGTCCGGATCGCCACCTCGCTCCTCGGCGTCACCGAGGTCCGCTTCACCGGCGGCGAACCCCTGCTCCGCCCCGGCCTCACCGGCATCGTGGAGCGCTGCGCCGCCCTCGACCCCCGCCCCCGGCTCTCCCTCACCACCAATGGCATCGGGCTTGCCCGTACCGCCACGGCCCTGCGCACCGCCGGACTCGACCGGGTCAATGTCTCCCTCGACACCCTGCGCCCCGAGGTCTTCCACCGGCTCACCCGCCGCGACCGCCACCGGGACGTGCTGAGCGGGCTCGCCGCCGCCCGGGACGCCGGACTCACCCCCGTCAAGATCAACACCGTGCTGATGCCCGGCCTCAACGACGACGAGGCACCCGAGCTGCTCGCCTGGGCCATCGCCGAGGGATACGAGCTGCGCTTCATCGAGCAGATGCCCCTCGACGCCCAGCACGGCTGGAAGCGCGACGGCATGATCACCGCCGCCGATGTGCTGCGCTCCCTGCGGACCCGCTTCGACCTCACCCCCGAGGACCGGGAGCGCCGGGGAGCGGCCCCCGCCGAACGCTGGGTGGTGGACGGCGGACCGCACCGGGTCGGCGTCATAGCCTCCGTCACCCGGCCCTTCTGCGCCGCCTGCGACCGGACCCGGCTCACCGCCGACGGACAGGTGCGCGACTGCCTCTTCGCGCGGGACGAGAGCGATCTGCGGGGGGCGCTGCGCTCCGGCGCGGACGACCAGGAGATCGCCGCGCTCTGGCGCAGGGCGATGTGGGGCAAGAAGGCCGGCTCGGGCCTGGACGACCCCGCGTTCCTCCAGCCGGACCGTCCCATGTCGGCGATCGGCGGCTGACCGGGTCCGATACAGGGACCGTTCCGGGCCGCCGAAGGTCACTCCGGGGTGTCGGAGCCTCCGGAG
Organism: Streptomyces sp. NPDC000594; assembly: GCF_040299965.1. Classification (NCBI taxonomy): domain Bacteria; kingdom Bacillati; phylum Actinomycetota; class Actinomycetes; order Kitasatosporales; family Streptomycetaceae; genus Streptomyces; species Streptomyces sp. NPDC000594. The sequence continues at coordinate 100,438 of NZ_JBEPCY010000020.1, forward strand.
CCCTGGTCCGTCTGGCGGGCCTGCCACTCCTCCAGCGCCACGACCTCCTTCAGGAAGCCGCGTACCCCCAGGAACCCGGAGAGATGCTCACGGTGCTCCTCGCAGGCCAGCCAGGTCTTGCGCCGCTCGGGCGTATGCAGGGTGGGGTTGTTCCACGCGATGACCCAGACCGCCGCCGCACGGCAGCCCTTGGCGGAACAGACGGGGGGCTGCTCGGTGCTCACGGCGTCTCACTGCTCCACTGCGCGACCGGCAGCCGTGGCTGCGTCGCTGCCTCTGCGTATCGGTGTCCGGACATCTGTGTCCGAGCATCTGCGTCCGGGCATCTGTGTCCGGACAAGGCGACGCCGGGCAGCCACGGGGGGAGCTGCCCGGCGTCGGTCCACAGCTCCGACGGGGGATGCGGAGCGCGTACGAAGTATGTCACGGGTAACGGGGTGCGGTGCACAGGAACTTCAGTATTGTGGCCGAGCTTTTTCCGAGGTCTGTCCGTCCGCTTCCGCCGGATCCGCCGGTGCGGAGTCCTCCGGAACGGGCGCGATCATCGGCCGCGACGAGGACACCACATACGTCGACGGCAGCGAGGGCGTGGTCTCCCGGCCGGCGTTGGCGATGACCACCGCGACATAGGGGAGCAGCACCCCGAGGACCAGCGCCACCACGGCCACCGACCGCTCGACATTCCACAGCAGGGCGGCGAGCAGCACGGACACGGTCCGTACCCCCATCGAGATCACATAGCGGCGCTGCCGTCCGCGCACATCGTCGGCCAGCCCCTGACGGGCCCCGGTGATCCGGAAGACCTCGCCGTTCGACCGTGTCCGCATGGCTCCACCGCCCGTTGTGCCGCTGTCCCGCGCAGGACGACCCCGGCCCTGACCCGTTCCACGGTACGCCGCCGAACCCCCGGCCGCCGTGCCGGGGGTGGCTTCCGCCGCACCGGATGCGCTGCGCCCGGCTGCGGAGGGACGCGCCCGACATGCGCCGTATGGCGGATGGGCCCACACTGACGGCGTACCTGCTCAACGGAGCCGTACGAGGAGGCAGCCATGGGCTGGTTGTGGGCGATCATCGTGGGATTTGTGCTGGGCCTCATCGCCAAGGCGATCCTGCCAGGCAAGCAGCACCTTCCCTTGTGGCTGGCCACCATCTGCGGTATCGGCGGAGCGGTGCTCGGCAACTGGCTGGCGGCGGTTTTCGGGGTCGCCGAGACCGCGGGCATCGACTGGAGCCGGCATGCCTTCCAGCTGGTCTTCGCGATCATCCTGGTCTTCCTGGGTGACCGCGCCTGGATCGCGATGAAGGGCCGACGGCGCACCGTCGCCTGACCCCGCCGGGGCCTGCCGCCGCCCGTCCGGACCGGAAACGGCCCGGACGGGAAACGGCCCGGACCGGAAACGGCGGGGCGGCGGCCCGGGGAGCTTCTCTCCCCGGGCCGCCGCCCTCGGTCCATCGGCCCTTCGGCCGTCCGGTCTCAGCCGGCGGTCGTGACCTCGACCGCGGCCAGGTTCTTCTTGCCCCGGCGCAGCACCAGCCAGCGCCCGTGCAGCAGATCGTCCGGCGAGGGGATCGCGTCCTCGGCGGTGACCTTGGCGTTGTTCACGTAGGCACCGCCCTCCTTCACCGTCCGACGGGCCGCGGACTTGCTCGCCACCAGGCCCACCTCGGCGAAGAGGTCGACCACCGGGGCCAGCTCGCCGACGGTGGCGTGCGGCAGCTCAAGGAGCGCCGCCCGCAGCGTCGGCTCGTCCAGCTCACCCAGCTCGCCCTGGCCGAAGAGGGCCTTCGCCGCGTACTCCGCCGCCGCGCACTGCTCGGCGCCGTGCACCAGCGTCGTCAGCTCCTGCGCCAGCGCCCGCTGGGCCGCCCGCGCCTGCGGACGCTCCTCGGTCTGCCGCTCCAGCTCCTCGATCTCCGCACGGGAACGGAAGCTGAAGATCCGCAGGAACTTCGCCACATCGCGGTCGTCCGCGTTCAGCCAGAACTGGTAGAAGGCGTACGGCGAGGTCCGCTCCGGGTCCAGCCACACCGTGCCGGTCTCGGTCTTGCCGAACTTGGTGCCGTCCGCCTTGGTGATCAGCGGCGTGGCCAGCGCGTGGACCTGTGCCTCCGGCTCCACCCGGTGGATCAGATCGGTGCCCGCGGTGAGATTGCCCCACTGGTCGCTGCCACCGGTCTGGAGCACACAGCCGTACCGCCGGTACAGCTCCAGGTAGTCCATGCCCTGGAGGATCTGGTAGCTGAACTCGGTGTAGCTGATGCCCGCGTCCGAGTTCAGCCGCCGGGCGACCGCCTCCTTCGCGATCATCTTGTTGACCCGGAAGTACTTGCCCACATCCCGCAGGAAGCCGATGGCCGACATCCCGGAGGTCCAGTCCAGGTTGTTGACCATGGTCGCCGCGTACGGGCCGTCGAAGTCCAGGAACCGCTCGATCTGCGCCCGCAGCCGCTCCACCCAGGCGGCGACCGTCTCCGGCTCGTTCAGCGTGCGCTCGGCGGTCGGCTTGGGGTCGCCGATCAGGCCCGTCGCCCCGCCGACCAGCCCCAGCGGACGGTGCCCCGCCTGCTGGATCCGGCGCATGGTGAGGATCTGCACCAGATTGCCGAGGTGGAGGCTGGGCGCGGTCGGGTCGAAGCCGCAATAGAACGTGAGGGGACCGTCCGCGAACGCCTTGCGCAGCGCGTCCTCGTCAGTGGACTGGGCGATCAGCCCACGCCACTGCAGTTCCTCGACGATGTCCGTCACGTCTCTCATGCTCCTCGGAAGTATCGGAAGGACGGGTCCGCCCGCGCCCCGCGCGGGGCGCCGTGCGCGGAGGGACCCACCCCCGAGGTTATACGCCCTGGCTGACGGAGCTCATATTGAAATCGGGGACCCGCAGTGCGGGCATCGCGGCCCGGGTGAACCAGTCGCCCCACTCGCGCGGCAGGGTCTTCTCGGTCCGGCCCGCCTCCGTGGCCCGGGAGAGCAGATCCACCGGTGACTCGTTGAAGCGGAAGTTGTTCACCGCGCCCGTCACCTCGCCGTTCTCCACCAGATAGACGCCGTCCCTGGTCAGCCCGGTCAGCAGCAGGGTCGCCGGGTCCACCTCCCGGATGTACCAGAGGCAGGTCAGCAGCAGCCCGTGCCCGGTGGCCGCCACCATCTCCTCCAGCGAGCGCTCGCCGCCGGCGTCCAGGATCAGATTGCCCGCCCCCGGCGCCACCGGCAGCCCGGTCAGCGCCGCACTGTGCCGGGTGGCCACCAGATGCTCCAGGCGGCCGCCCCGGATCCACTCCGTCGCCGTCAGCGGCAGACCGTTGTCGAAGACGGAGGCGTCGTCGCCGGAGGAGTGCGCGATCACAAAGGGCGCGGACTCCAGACCGGGCGCGTGCGGGTCGCTGCGGAGGGTCAGCGGCAGCGGTGAGAGGGTCTCGCCGATCCGGGTGCCGCCGCCGGGGCGGGAGAAGACCGTACGGCCCTCCGCCGCGTCCCGGGCCGCCGACGACCAGAGCAGATAGATCAGCAGATCGGCCACGGCGGTCGGCGGCAGCACCGTCTCGTACCGGCCCGCCGCCAGCTCGACCTGTCGCTTCGCCCAGGTCAGCCGCTGGGCCAGCTCGGCGTCGAGTACTCCGGGGTCCACATCGCGGAAGTCCCGGGTGGAGCGCCCCGCCCACGCCGACCGCGAGAGATCCGGCGACTTGGCGTTCAGCTCCAGCGTCCCGTTCGGCTGGTCGTGGCGGAGCCGCAGCCCCGTCGAGGTGCCGAGATAGGTGGAGGTCATCTCATGGTTGGCGAAGCCGTACAGCTCCCGCCCCCCGGTACGGGCCCGGGCGAACGCCTCGCCCAGCGCGGGCGCGAACTCCGCGAACACCGACGACGAGGTCTCCGCCGGGTCCTCGGTGAACCCCGGGTCGGCGGCGCCCCCGGTCACCAGCGGCTGGGCGTCCTCCGCGGGGCCCGAGGTGCGGGCCGCGTCCTCTGCTGCCCGTACCAGCGACTCCAGCTCCCCGGGGGTCACCCCGGAACGGGAGACCACACCGGACGCGGTGCCCTCGGCGCCGTCCACGGTCGCGACGACGGTGAGGGTACGGCCCCGGGTCACCCCGTTCGTGGTCAGGGCGTTCCCCGCCCAGCGCAGATTGGCGGAGGAGTGCTCGTCGGCGATGACGACACACCCGTCCGCCCGGGAGAGGCCGAGCGCGCGCTCGACGATCTCATGGGGCTTCACGGTGCTGCGGCTCATCGACCGGCCTCCTGAGTGGTGCTGTGCCGGCCCGGGAAGTGCCCGCTCATCGACCCGCCTCCTGCGTCGTGTTGAGGATGTTCACGCCCCGGAACAGGGCGGACGGACAGCCGTGCGAGACCGCGGCGACCTGGCCCGGCTGGGCCTTGCCGCAGTTGAACGCGCCGCCCAGGACATAGGTCTGCGGGCCGCCGACCTGCTCCATCGAGCCCCAGAACTCCGTCGTCGTCGCCTGGTACGCGACATCCCGCAGCTGGCCCGCGAGCCGCCCGTTCTCGATCCGGAAGAACCGCTGCCCGGTGAACTGGAAGTTGTACCGCTGCATGTCGATGGACCAGGAACGGTCCCCGACCACATAGATCCCGCGCTCCACCCCGCCGATCAGATCCTCCGTCGACAGCCCCCCGGGCGCCGGCTGGAGCGACACATTGGCCATCCGCTGCACCGGCACATGCGCGGGGGAGTCCGCGAACGCGCACCCGTTGGACCGGCCCAGACCCGTCAGCCGGGCGATCCGCCGGTCGAGCTGGTAGCCCACCAGCCGTCCGTTCCGTACCAGGTCCCAGGACTGCGCCTGGACACCCTCGTCGTCGTAGCCGACGGTGGCGAGCCCGTGCTCGGCGGTGCGGTCCCCGGTCACATTCATCACCGAGGAGCCGTACTCCAACTTCCCCAGCTGGTCGAAGGTGGCGAAGGAGGTGCCCGCGTACGCCGCCTCATAGCCCAGCGCCCGGTCCAGCTCGGTGGCGTGACCGATCGACTCATGGATGGTGAGCCAGAGGTTCGACGGATCCACGACCAGGTCGTACCGGCCCGCCTCCACACTCGGCGCCCGCATCTTCTCCGCCAGCAGCCCCGGGAGCCGCTCCAGCTCGCCCGCCCAGTCCCAGCCGGTGCCGGTCAGATACTCCCAGCCCCGGCCCACCGGCGGGGCCAGGGTGCGCATCGAGTCGAACTCACCGGTGGTCTCGTCCACCGCGACCGCCGTGAGCTGCGGATGCAGCCGTACCCGCTGCTGGGTGGTGACGGTGCCCGCGGTGTCCGCGTAGAACTTGTTCTCCTGAACGGTCAGCAGCGAGGCGTCCGCGTGCGCCACGCCGTCCGCCGCCAGCAGCCCCGCGCTCCACTCGGCCAGCAGCGCGGTCTTCTCCTCGTCGGCCACGTCGAAAGGATTCACCTCGTACGAGGAGACCCAGGTCCGCTCCGCGTGCACCGGCTCGTCCGCCAGCTCCACCCGCTCATCGGAACCGGCCGCCGCGATCACCTTCGCGGACAGCTTCGCCATGGCCACCGCCTGGCCCGCCACCCGGGCGGCGGCGTCCATGCTCAGATCGACACCGGAGGCGAACCCCCAGGCGCCGCCGTGCACCACACGGACCGCGTATCCCAGGTCGGTGGTGTCCGACGAGCCGGCGGGCTTGGCGTCCCTCAGCCGCCAGGACGCGCTGCGCACCCGCTCGAACCGGAAATCCGCGTGCTCGGCGCCGAGCGCCCGGGCGCGGGCGAGCGCGGCGTCGGCGAGAGCGCGCAGCGGCAGCGCGAGGAAAGTCTGATCGATGTCATGGGGCACAAGGCCCTCCCCTTCTGGCCGGCGCGACTACAGACCCGCAGTGAATCATGCGCGGGCGGGTACGGGGCCGTCCGCCCGGTGGCTGTGCCGCCGCCGGGAGCCCGCGGTGGGCGCCTCTTCGGCCACCTCACCGCTATGACCCCGCTTTCTGTAGGGATCCGACAGTGACGCGCGGACGCTGCTGTCAGTGCCCGATTCCCCCGGAGCCCGGCGCGACCGCTAGTTTCGGTAGTACCACCATTGCTATCGAAAGGGTGATCCGTTGAGCCGCTCGGTTCTCGTCACCGGAGGAAACCGGGGCATCGGCCTCGCCATCGCCCGCGCGTTCGCCGATGCCGGCGACAAGGTCGCCATCACCTACCGCTCCGGTGAGCCCCCCGAGGGCTTTCTCGCCGTGCGGTGCGACATCACCGACACCGAACAGGTGGAGCAGGCGTACAAGGAGATCGAGGAGAGCCACGGCCCCGTCGAGGTGCTGGTCGCCAATGCCGGTGTCACCCGGGACCAGTTGCTGATGCGGATGTCCGAGGAGGACTTCGTCTCCGTCCTGGACACCAATCTCACCGGCACCTTCCGCGTCGTCAAGCGGGCCAACCGCGGGATGCTGCGCGCCAAGAAGGGCCGCGTGGTGCTGATCTCCTCCGTTGTCGGGCTGCTGGGCTCGGCGGGCCAGGCCAATTACGCGGCCTCCAAGGCGGGCCTGGTGGGCTTCGCCCGGTCGCTCGCGCGGGAACTCGGCTCACGGAACATCACGTTCAATGTCGTCGCGCCCGGTTTTGTCGACACCGATATGACCAAGGTGCTCAGCGACGAGCAGCGCGCCGGAATCGTTTCCCAGGTGCCGCTCGGCCGCTATGCGCAGCCGGAGGAGATCGCCGCCACCGTGCGCTTCCTCGCCTCCGACGACGCCTCGTACATCACTGGAGCCGTCATTCCCGTTGACGGCGGATTGGGCATGGGTCACTGATCGATATGAGCGGAATCCTCGCCGGCAAGCGCATTCTGGTCACGGGCGTTCTCACCGACGCGTCCATCGCCTTCCACGCCGCCAAGGTGGCACAGGAGGAGGGCGCCGAGGTCATCCTCACCGGCTTCGGCCGGCTCTCCCTGGTGGAGCGCATCTCCAAGCGGCTGCCGAAGCCCGCGCCCGTCATCGAGCTGGATGTCACCAACCAGGAGCACCTGGACACGCTCGCGGACCGGATCCGGGAGCACTCCACCGACGCCACCGGGCTCGACGGCATCGTGCACTCGATCGCCTTCGGCCCGCAGGGCGTGTTCAACTTCCTGGAGGCGGAGTGGGACGACGTCTCCACCGCGGTCCAGGTCTCCGCGTACTCCTACAAGTCGCTGGCCATGGCGTGTCTGCCGCTGATGGAGGAGCGCGGCGGCTCGATCGTCGGTATGACCTTCGACGCCCAGTTCGCCTGGCCGAAGTACAACTGGATGGGCGTGGCCAAGGCGGCCCTGGAGTCCACCAACCGCTATCTCGCCCGTGACCTCGGTCCGCACGGCATCCGCTGCAACCTGATCTCGGCGGGACCGCTGAAGTCGATGGCGGCCAAGTCGATCCCCGGCTTCGAGGAGCTGGCGGATGTCTGGAACCACCGGGCCCCGATCGGCTGGGACCTGACCGACCCGGAGCCCACGGGCCGCAGCGTCGTCGGACTGCTCTCCGACTTCTTCCCGAGGACGACCGGCGAGATCGTGCATGTGGACGGCGGCGTCCACATGATGGGTGCCTGAGCCTTCCGGTATCCGTCCCGCAGGGACAGCGCCGGCGACCGGCGACCCGACGCCCCGCCCCCGGACCATGACCATGGGTCCCGGGGGCGGGGCGTCGTCCGTTTCGGCCCGCGCCGCGCCCGCACCACGGGGCGCACCACGGGGCCGTCGCCCGTTCGGCCGTCCCGGGCGGGCGCCGGGGCGCCGCCGGGGCCAGGCTGGAGGGGCTATCCCCCTTGTGGTGCAGCCGCGGCGCTCGCCCGCCGCAGTACGGCCGAGGAGGTCCCTGCTCATGGTGATGATCCGGCGATCGGCCCCGGCGCTGGCGGTGGCGACGGTGCTGTGGTGGGGAGCGCCACAGGCCCTCTCCCAGGAACCCGCGCCCCCGGAGTACCGGGCGGACTGCTGGACGGAGGTCGAGGGCTCCCGGGCCACCGCCCACTGTCTCAATCCCTACCCCGTGATCGACCGGGTGCGGCTGCACATCGAGTGCGAGCGATGGTGGGACATCGACACCGACGGAGCGGCGGCCGAGATCCTGCCGGCCGGGCGGGTCACCCTCACCGACCGCTGCTGGAAGGAGATCCGCGCGGTCTGGGTCAGCCACCACCCGGTGACGGAGGGGTCCCGGACGGGGCCGGCGGAGTGATCCGTTCCACCTGCTCCTGTTCCTGTTCCTGCTCCTGTGGCTGTTGCTGTTCCTGCGGCGGGGGGTCCGCTTCCGGGCCGCTCCGGGGGCAGGCGAAGGGATATCCGGCCGCCTCCCCGGCCGCCGTCTCCCCGTCGCCCGCCCGGATCGCCGCCACCAGCCGGGCATGGTCCATATGGTGCTCGGGGCCCAGCCGGTCGCCCACATCGTCGCGGAGCCACTGCCGCAGCAGATCGCCGAGGTCCGCGTACAGCTCGACCAGGACCTCGTTGTGCGACGCCGCCACCACCGCCAGATGGAAGGTGAGGTCGGCGGAGACAAAGCGCTCCGCGTCGCCCGAGGCCCAGGCCTCCTCGCGGCGGGCCAGCAGCGCGTCGAGCTGGCGCAGATCCGCCTCGGTGCGCCGCTCGGCGGCCAGCCGGGCGGCGGTGGACTCCAGGGTGGAGCGGACCTCGGCCACATGCCGGGGGCCGGCTCCGGCGAACCGCCGGTGCATCACCCCGGCCAGTTCGCTGGTGGCCAGCACATAGGTGCCGGAGCCCTGGCGGATGTCGAGGAGCCCGTTGTGGGCGAGGGCGCGGACGGCCTCCCGGACGGTGTTCCGGGCGACCCCGAGCTGGGCGACCAGCTCCGGCTCGGTGGGGATACGCGATCCGACGGGCCAGGCGCCCGAGGTGATCTGGTTCCGGAGCTGGGCGATCACCTGATCGGTGAGCCCGGAGCGCCGGGGGGAGGTCAGCGGCATCGCACTCCTGTCTCCAGGGCCATGGGGGTGTGCGCCAGGGGCCCGGTGCGGTGAGTCGTGATCGGTGGGTCAACGGATTCTCCCCGGAGGGCGTGGGGCGCGGCTGCACCGGGGCCGCACGGGGGCCGTACCCGGGACGCTCCGGGGTTCGGGTGCCGGGGTCCCGCTCCGTCCGCATCAATCATCCAATGATTCTATGATGGGTCCCATGCCTTCCGATATACGGTCCGGGACCCGCGCACCGGACCCCGCGCGCACCGGCCCGGCCACCGGGACCCCCGCCCCCGCCGCGGGGACCTCCGCCCAGGCCCCCGCGGGCCGCTCCGAGCGCTCTCCCGGGGCCTCCCGGGCCGTCTGGACCCTCCGCCTCGTCACGGTCGGCATCGTCCTCGCCGCGCTCAACCTCCGCCCCGCCATCACCAGCCTCGGCGCCCTGCTGGAGGAAGCCCGCGAGGCCCTCCAGATGAGCGGCGCCACCGCCGGGCTGCTCACCTCCGTACCGCCCCTGTGCTTCGCCGTCCTCGGGCTCGCCACACCCCGGCTCGCCCGCCGCTTCGGGCCCGTCGCCGTCGTCACCGGCGGGCTGGTCGCCATCACCGCCGGACTGGCGCTGCGCCCCCTCGCCGGCGGCACCGCGGCCTTCCTCGCCGCCAGCACCGTCGCCCTCATGGGCATCGCCGTCGGCAATGTGCTGATGCCCGTGATCGTCAAGCAGTACTTCCCCGACCGGCTCGGCCCGATGACCGGCCTCTACTCCATGGCCCTGGCGCTGGGCACCGCCCTGGCCGCCGCCGTCACGGTGCCGCTCACCGGGGCCCTCGGCGGCGACTGGCGGCTCGGCCTCGGCGTCTGGGCGGGCCTCGCCGCGGTCGCCGTCCTGCCCTGGCTGGCGCTGCTCCGGTACCGCGCCCGGAACACCGCCGCCCCGGCCGTCCCCGCCACCCCGGGAGGCACCGCTGCCCCGGGGGCCGCTCCCGCCGTCCCGGGAGGAAACGCCGTCCCGGGAGGCGCCGCCCGGCGTGCCGGGGAACCCGCCCCCCGGGTGCTCCGCAGCCCCACCGCATGGGCGCTCGCCTGCTTCTTCGGCCTCCAGGCCACCGGCGCCTACATCACCATGGGCTGGATGCCGCAGATCTTCCGGGACGCCGGGGTCCCCGCCGCCACCGCCGGAGTGCTGCTCGCCGTCACCATGGCCATGGGTGTGCCGCTCGCCTTCGTCATCCCCCGGCTCGCCGCCCGGCTGCGCCACCAGGGCCCGATCGTCGTCGTACTCGGCCTCGCCGGACTCACCGGCTACGCGGGCCTGTACACCGCCCCCGAGGCCGGGGCCTGGGCCTGGGCGCTGCTCCTCGGCGTCTCCAACTGCGCCTTCCCGCTCGCCCTCACGATGATCGGCATGCGGGCGCGCAGCGGCCCCGGGGTGGTGCGGCTCTCCGCCTTCGCCCAGTCCACCGGCTATCTGCTCGCCATCCCCGGGCCGCTGCTCGTGGGGGTGCTGTACGAGCACAGCGGCGGCTGGGGGCTGCCGATCGCGCTCATGGCCGGGCTGCTCGTCCCCCAGATGGTCTGCGGTGTCCTCGCGGGGCGGGACCGGACGATCGAGGACGAGACCGGGATGCGACACTGAGGCCATGCCCGTGCTCGACCCGCATCCCCAGAACGGCCAGAAGAAGCTCCTGATGATCTTCGGCCTCATGCTCGGCTTCTTCGTCGTCGTCGGAATCATCGCGACGTTCGCCGCGCCCTCCTGACCCCGTCCCGATCCGTCCCGATCCCTCCGTCCGCCGACCCGCGTGCCCGGCTGATCCCGGGCCCGGCCCCGGGGCCCGGCCCGCTGGTCGGCGCCGCACCCCGCCGCAGGCCGGGTCTGGCCGAAAAGCGCTCTCCGGGCGGGGCCGTTCCGCCCGATGGTGGTGCTGGCACCCCTGTCCCCTAGGGGGTCAGGTTCAGGGTCGGGTGGGTGGTTCACCGGATGGGCCCCGGCCGCCGCGGTCCGTAGCGTTTCCCGCAGTGAGCGCCCGCCCACGGACCACCGCTGACGGAGGCGACCATGCCGGCCCCGAAGACCCCGACGACCTCCGCCGCCGTCGGCGGCGGCATGGCCCGCCTGCCCTGGTGGTCCCTGGCGTTGCCGGTGGTGGCCTTCGCCTGCCTGCTGGGACTGCTCGCCGAGCCCGCCCGGGCGGGGACCTCGCCGGAGGGGTCCGCCGTCCGGTTCGTGGTCGAGTATCTCCACGCACTGCTGACCCGATGACCCGTCGGACCCGTCGGCCCCCGTCCGTACCCATCCGTCCCCGTCTGTACCGGGGGGCTCCCCGGCCCCGTACGGCACCCATGGCCGCCCCGCCCGCTCCCGCCCGGCCCCTCCCCGCGTCCGCCGCCGCCCGTCCGCGGTCCGCCGTCCGGCCGCCACCGCCGCAGGTGGGGAAGGCCGTCAACACCCCGAGCCCACTGGCGCGTTTCATGCGAAGCTGGGGGACATGAGCGTCGCCACGCCGTCCGGAGGGGCTGCCCCCGGACCTTCCCACGCCCGCAGGATCGTTCTCCTTCGTCACGCGAAGGCCGACTGGTCCGATTCGTCCGATCATGAGCGCCCGCTCGCCGAGCGGGGCCGCAAGGACGCCCCGGTGGCGGGCCGTATGCTCGCCCGCTCGGGATTCGCCTTCGATCTGGCCCTCTGCTCCACCGCCACCCGCACCCGTGAGACGTGGAAGCTGGCCGTGCACGAGCTGCCCGAGCGCCCCCGTACGGTCTATGAGGAGCGGCTCTACGAGGCCTCCCTCGGGGAGATCATCGCCCTGCTCAACGAGACCCCCGACGAGGTGCGCCAGCTCCTGGTCATCGGGCACAACCCCGGGATGCACGCCATCGCCGACGCCCTGGCGGGCGAGGCCGAGGGCGATCTGCTCCCCCGGATGAACCGCGGCGGCTTCCCCACCTCCGCCTTCGCCGTCGTCGAGTTCAGCGGCTCCTGGAAGTCCGTCGAGCACGGCGCCTGCCGGCTCACCGGCTACTGGACCCCGCACGACTGACCCGTACGGCAGGCAGCGGGCACGGAGGATGCCCGGAGACGACGGAGCCCCGGCGCGCGCGATGCGCCCGGGGCTCCCGCCGTCCGTCCGGCTCTCCGCCGCCCGGAAGGCTCAGTGCTCGGCGTCGGCGCCGTCCGCGGCCTCCACCTCTTCCCGGGTGATGCCCAGCAGATAGAGCACCGTGTCCAGGAAGGGAACGTTCACCGCCGTGTGCGCCGCCTCGCGCACCACCGGCTTGGCGTTGAACGCGACCCCGAGCCCCGCCGCGTTCAGCATGTCCAGATCGTTGGCGCCATCACCGATCGCCACCGTCTGTGCCAGCGGAACCCCGGCCTCCGCGGCGAACCGGCGCAGCAGCCGCGCCTTGCCCGCCCGGTCCACGATCTCCCCGACCACCCGTCCGGTCAGCTTGCCGTCGACTATCTCCAGCGTGTTCGCCGAGGCGAAGTCCAGCCCCAGCCGCTCCTGGAGATCATCGGTGACCTGGGTGAAGCCGCCCGAGACCACCCCCACCTGGAAACCGAGCCGCTTGAGCGTACGGATCAGGGTCCGCGCCCCCGGCGTCATCCGCACCTCGGCACGGACCTTGTCCACCACCGAGGCGTCCAGCCCCGCCAGCAGCGCCACCCGGGCGTGCAGGGACTGCTCGAAGTCCAGCTCGCCGCGCATCGCCGAGGCCGTGATCCGCGCGACCTCCGCCTCGCACCCCGCGTGCGCCGCGAACAGCTCGATGACCTCGTCCTGGATGAGGGTCGAGTCCACATCCATCACCACCAGGCGCTGCGCCCGGCGGTGCAGACCGGCGGAGACCACCGCCACATCCACCCCGACCTCGGCGGACGCGGTGGCCAGCGCCGTGCGCAGCGCCTCCGTCTCCGCACCCGAGACCGCGAACTCCACGGCCGTCACCGGATACTTGGCCAACCGGAAGATCCGGTCGATATTGCCGCCCAGTGAGGTGATCCGGGCCGTTATCGCCGAGGTCGCCTCCGCCGTCAGCGGATGCCCGAGCACCGTGACATGGGAACGGCCGCTGCCCCGGGGACGGTTGTCGCCGGTGCCGGAGATGATCTCGGCCTGGAGCTTGAGGGACTCGGCCCACCCGTGCACGGTGGCGCGCAGCTCGCCCTCGACGGCCCCGGCCCCGGTCGGCGCGGTGACCAGGGCGCACAGGACCAGGCGCCCCCGGGAGACAACCTGTTCGATGTCGATGACATCGACCGAGTAGGCGGCGAGTGTGTCGAAGAGCCCGGCGGTGATCCCGGGACGGTCCTTCCCGAAGATCTTGACGAGAAGGGTACGGACGTCGGAGTTCTGCGAAGCGCTCATGGTCTCTCCACCGTAACCGGCGAATGTTACGGCGAGACGCACCGTCCCGACAGGCGGACACCTGAGCGAAGGCGACCGGCGGGCTTCCGCCACCACCCGCTCCGACCTGCGTAAACCCCGGATCCCGGGGCCGGGGGAGCGGTGCCCCCGAATACCCCGCGTCCAGCCGTGGCGACCTGTTTCCGCCCGGTGACCAGCGCGCGACGGCCCGGTTACCTGCCAGGTCACCGAGCCTGAAATAGTTCCTCCCGATGTTCACCATCCCTAGACTCCTGTAACCGGGGTCTCCCGGGGGAGCAACTAGTGGGGCATGGAGTGCGGGAACTCGTACTGGAATTGAACGGCAGCATCTGGACCCTGGATCCGTCCAGGTCGTACACGCTGGGACGGGATCCGCAGGGGGACATGGTCCTCGACGACGCCCGGGTCTCGTGGCGGCACGCCACCATCGGCTGGGACGGCCGGGGCTGGGTGATCGAGGACCACGGCAGCACCAATGGCACCTACGCCGGGGGAGAGCGGATCCACCGGATGGAGATCGGCCCCGGCTCGGCCGTCCATCTGGGCAACGCCAACGACGGCCCCCGGCTGAACCTCTCCGGCCCCGGGGGCGGCCGGCCCGGCGGTGGCGGCGCGGCATCCCCGTATCCGCCGGTCCCGCCGGCAGGCCCGGCCGGGGAGCCGTCCCCCGCCGGATACCCGCCCCAGCCGCCCCAGCCGTCCCAGGCGCCGCCGTACCCCGCCCATCAGCCCTATCCGTCCCACCCCGGCCCCCAGGGCTGGGACACCCCCGGCGCCGCCGCCGAACCGGGCGTCCCCCACCAGGGCGGCGCGGCCCCCGCCCGCCAGGCGGAGCGCGGCCCCACCACCTTCCACCGGCTCGCCCTCGGCCGGGTGATGCACATCGGCCGCGCCCTGGAGAACGAGCTGGTCGTCTCCGACCTCCAGGTCTCCCGGCGGCACGCCGAATGCACCGCCACCCCCGACGGCCGGTTCCGGATCCGCGACCTCGGCTCCCACAACGGCACCTATGTCAACGGCCAGCCGATCCCCCGCTCCGGCACCGCCGTCATCGGCCCCGGCGACATCGTCGGCGTCGGCCACTCCACCTTCCGGATCGTCGGCGACCGGCTGGAGGAGTTCATCGACACCGGAGAGGTCACCTTCTCCGCCCGCCATCTCACCGTCACCGTCGACGGCGGCCGACAGATCCTGCGCGATGTCTCCTTCGGCGTCCCCGAGAAGTCCCTCGTCGGGGTCATCGGACCCTCCGGTTCCGGCAAGTCCACCCTGCTCAAGGCGCTCACCGGCTACCGCCCCGCCGACCGGGGCGATGTCCTCTACGACAGCCGCAGCCTCTACCGGCAGTTCGCCGAGTTGCGCCAGCGCATCGGGCTGGTCCCGCAGGACGACATCCTCCACAAGGAGCTGACCGTCAGGGCCGCCCTGCGCTACGCGGCCAAGCTCCGCTTCCCCGGCGACACCGGGGAGGACGAGCGCGAGGCCCGGATCGGCGAGGTGCTGCGCGAGCTGAAACTCGACCACCACCAGAACACCAAGGTCTCCGCGCTCTCCGGCGGCCAGCGCAAGCGGGTCTCCGTCGCCCTGGAACTGCTCACCAAGCCCTCGCTGATCTTCCTGGACGAGCCCACCTCCGGCCTCGACCCGGGCATGGACCGCGATGTGATGCAGCTGCTGCGCTCGCTCGCCGACGACGGCCGTACCGTCCTGGTCGTCACCCACTCCGTCGCCGAGCTGCAACTCTGCGACAAACTGCTGGTCATGGCCCCCGGCGGCACGGTCGCCTACTTCGGTCCCCCCGAGGAGGCGCTGAACTTCTTCGGCTACACCACCTGGGCCGATGTGTTCTCCGCCTTCGAGAACTACCGGGAGTACGACTGGGCCGGCCGCTGGCACGGATCCCAGCACTACCAGATGTACGCGGCGGACATCGACGCCGTCGACGCCCAGCCCGCCCCGCTCGCCCCCGACCGGCGGGTCCGCCCGCCGGCGCCCCAGAGCTGGGGAGCGCAGCTGTGGACGCTGATGAGCCGCTATGTCTCCGTCATCGTCTCCGACCGGGGCTTCCTCGCCCTGATGCTGATCCTGCCCGCCGTCCTCGGCCTGGTCAGCGTGGTCGTCCCGGCCGAGTACGGACTCACCGCCCCCGACGACGGGCAGTCCGCCTTCAACGGGGACGCCGGGACGATCCTGCTCATCCTCGCCGTCGGTATGTGCTTCTCCGGCGCCGCCAACTCCGTACGGGAACTGATCAAGGAACGGGTCATCTACGAACGGGAACGGGCCACCGGGCTCTCCCGCTCCGCCTATCTGATGTCCAAAGTGATCGTCCTCGGGGCCATCACCGCCGTGCAGGGCGTCATCCTCTGCACCATCGGCTTCCTCCCGCGCGAGCTGCCCGCCGAGGGCCTGCTGATGCCGCCCGCGCTGGAGATGTGCGTGGTGCTCATCGCCCTCGGGCTCACCTCCATGATGGTCGGCCTGGTGATCTCGTCGCTGGTGCGGACCGCCGAGAAGACCATGCCCCTGCTGGTGATGTTCGCGATCGTCCAGGTGGTCTTCACCGGGGTCCTCTTCAAGGTGTACGGGTCACCCGGGCTGGAGCAGCTCGCCTGGCTGATGCCCTCCCGCTGGGCCATCGCGGGCGCGGGCACCACCCTCGACCTGGGACGGCTGATGCCCCCCTGGGACCAGGACCGCCCCGGCGACCTCGACCCCCTCTGGGAGCACACGGCGGGCCAGTGGGGCCTCAATGTCACCGTGCTGCTGCTGCTCGGCGCGGTCTGCGGGGTCGCCGTCGCCCGGCTGCTGCGCCGCCATGAGCCCGAGGTGATGCGCGGCTGACCCGCGCGCCCACGGGCCCACCGGCCTACGGGTCCCGGCGCACGGGTCCCGGGCATACGGAAAGGGCGGTTCCCCCGGTGATCCGGGGGAACCGCCCTTTTTCCGTCAGCGTGTCCGCGGCCTGCTCCCGTCGGCCGCTGCCGCTCCGTGGGACCGGCCGGCTCAGTAGGCGCCGAAGACGTTGTCGATCGAGCCGTAGCGGTCGGCGGCGTAGTTGGCCGCGGCCACGATGTTGGCGACCGGGTGGTACAGGTCGAACGGCGTGCCCGCGACGTGGTACGCGTTGAAGGTCGGCTGGATGACCTGGAGCAGACCCTTCGACGGGGTGCCGTTGACGGCGTTGATGTCCCAGTTGTTGATGGCCATCGGGTTACCGCTGGACTCCCGCATGATGTTGCGGTGCAGTCCGTCGTAGCTGCCCGGGATGCCGTTCTTCTTCATGATGGACATCGCCTCGCGGATCCAGCCGTCGAGGTTGTTCGGGTAGACGACGGCGGCGGGCGCGGCCGGGGCGGCGGCGACGGTGCGCGCGGCGACGGACCGGCTGGCCGGGGCGTCGGCGGCGGTCCGCTCGGCGGCGGCCTTCTTCACCGCGGCGTCGAGCTTGGCCTTGGCGTCGGCCTTGGCCTTCGCGTCCGCCTTCGCCGCCTTCTCGACCTGGGTCTCGATCGCGGTCTTCTGGCTGTCCAGCTGGAGCAGCGCGGGCTTGCCGGCGGAGTTCTGCAGGGCGACCGGGGCGACCTCGGCCACGGCCTTGGTGTCGGTGCCACCGTCGGTGGGCACCAGGGTGAGCGCGACTGCTGCGGCGCCGGCGGCGGCGATACCGGCGATCGAGGCCCGGCGGGCCTTGGTCATGCGGGTGCTGCGAATGCTGGACGCGGACATACAGACGTACCTCTTTGCTTCGGGAAGTCGCATCAGGCCGGGAGCGGCGCTGCGCACCATCGGCGGGCGGCGACTGGGCAATTCTTAGCGCCCGCAAAATGCCCTGGCAAAGGTGTGACGTACGAAGCCGGATAGTGGATCAGGGAGCCGGACGGATGGCCTCGGCGCGCCTCCTTGCCCGCTCACAGAGTTCTTATGTATCCACTAAGCACGTTCGTAAGTGATGTGGGTCCTATGCGCGGCGTCACATGGGACCCCCCTCGATATTGCTGTGAGTTGCTTCAGCAATTCAATGGGTAGCGAGAGTCATCCGGAAGGATGAGGTGGACGTCGCCGAACTCGTGCCAGAGGTACAGCCCGCGCACCGCGGCGTCGTACGCACGGCCCACGGCGGCCCTCCCGGCGACGGCCTCCAGCATCAGCAGATGGGACGCCTCCGGCTCGTGCAGACCGGTCAGCAGCCCGTCCACGGCCCGTACCCCCCGCGCCGCGGTGACCACCAGCTCCGTCCACCCCGAGGCCGCCCGCACCACCCCGTCCGCCCCCGTCGCCGACTCCAGCGCCCGTACCGCCGTCGTCCCGACCGCCACGATCCGGCCCCCGCCCGCCCGTGCCGCGTTCACCAGCCAGGCCGTCGCCTCCGGCACCGCGAAGCGCTCCGGGTACGGAGGCTCGTGCGCCTCCGCCGACGCCACCCCCGTATGCAGGGTCAGCGGGGCGATCTGCACCCCCCGGCTCACCAGCGCCGCGATCAGCCCCGCGGTGAAGGGCCGGGCCGCGCTCGGCATCTCCGCCGATCCCGTCCCGTCGGGGGAGGGGAGCGCGAACACCGTCTGATAGGCGGAGAGCGGCTGGTCCCCCTCGGTGTAGCCGTACCGGATCGGCCGCCCGCAGCGCCGCAGCAGCCCCGGTACGGGGACCGAGACCCAGGACCACCACAGCCGGTCGGCGCCCGGCGCCAGCGGGGCGTCCAGCACCAGCTGTCCGCCGCCGGGCAGCCGGACCACGGTCCCCGCCGGTCCGCCGGGCCGGGGCCGGGTGGTGCCCCGCCCGTCGGGGGAGCGCAGCTCGACCGCCCACCGTCCGTCGTCGCCCGCCGTCGAGAAGTGGACCACCACCGCCTCGGCGCCGACCCGGCCGGGCACCGCCGCCGCCAGCGTCGGGGAGGTGTTCACCACCAGCACGTCCCCGGCCCGCAGCAGCCCCGGCAGCTCCCGGAAGGCATGGTGGGCCACCCGCTCCCCGGACGACACCAGCAGCCGTACGTCGTCCCGCCCGGCTCCCCGCACCTCCGCGGGCACCCGCGCCGCCAGCTCCGCGGGGACCCGTACCGTCACCGGAGGCACTGGTGACACCGGCGACTCCGGCGACACCGGTGTCCCTTGTTCCCGTGCCATGACCCGTACCCACCTCTCCCTCGCCGCGGTCCCCCGAGGGGCCCGCACGGGCTGCCGGACCCCGGCGGCGCCGAAACGGTCCACCGGCTCTCCGGCCAGACGGTCTCCAGCAGCTAGACGGTCTCCAGCAGCGCGGGCGCCGCGTACCGCCCGCTCGCCGGGCGCTCGTCGAGCAGCCGCAGAAAGCCGGGGACGACCGACTCCGGCGCCGGCCGCTCCGCGCCCTCGGCCGGCACGGCCGCCTCATGCAGATCCGTGTCCATGTCACCGGGGTCCACCGCCCAGACCCGCAGCCCCGGCTCCTCCACCGCCAGCACCGCCGCCAGCTGGTCCAGCGCCGCCTTCGACGCCCCGTAACCACCCCAGGTCTCGTACGCCTCCGCCGCCGCGTCCGAACTGATCGCGATCACCGTCCCGGCGGACGCCTCCCGCAGCAGCGGCAACGCCTCCTGCACCAGACCCAGCGCCGCCACCACATTGGTCTCCAGCGCCTGCCGCAGCCCCGCCAGCGGCTGTACGTCCAGCCGCACCAGCGGCTCCGCCCCCAGCACGCTCGCATTGCTCACCAGCAGATCGAGCCCGCCGAGCCGCCGCGCGGCGGCCACCAGCGCCCGCCGGTGGTCCGCGTCGTTCACATCCCCGGGGATCGCCACCACCCGCGTCCCGTGCACCCCCACAAAGGCGGCGGCCCGCTCCAGCACCTCCCCGGTCCGCGCGTTCAGCACCAGGTCCCAGCCCCGCTCGGCGAGGGCCGACGCCAGAGCGCGCCCCAGCCCCTTGGAACCACCCGTGATCACCGCAACCGGCATGTCTCCGTACCTTCCGTCCCAGCAATCCAGCAATCCGGTCATCCGGTCGGCCGGGGCATCCCAGGGAGCCATCGACCTCATCGACAGCCACGGGCGCCACAGCCGACCACTGACACCTCCCCACCGTAGAAACGCCCCACCGGCCCCCGCGTCCGCCGCGGGCCCCATCCGCCCGGGGCACTTCGACCTAGGACCCGGGGCCCTCCCCACCGCGCCCCACGGCCGATACGGACCCCCGCACCCCGCCGGTACCGTGGCTGTATGAGCCATCCACCCAGCTCAGGGCTGGCCGCCGTGAGCACCGCACTCCTCGCCATGAGCCGGCAGCTCCAGGTACGGGACGTCCTCAAGACGATCGTCGTCTCCGCCCGGGAACTGCTGGACGCGGAGTACGCGGCCCTCGGCGTCCCCGACGACCACGGCGGCTTCGCCCAGTTCGTGGTCGACGGCGTCAGCGACGCCCAGTGGAAGGCCATCGGACCCCTGCCCCGCCAGCACGGCATCCTCGCCGCCATGCTCAAGGACGCCAGGACCGAGCGGCTCGCCGACGTCCGCGAGGACCCCCGCTTCGAGGGCTGGCCCACCGCCCACCCCGATATGTCCGACTTCCTCGGACTGCCGATCAAGGACGGCGACGAGACCCTCGGCGCCCTCTTCCTCGCCAACAAGCGCTGCGCCCGGCCCGAGGGCGGCTGCGGATTCACCGAGGAGGACGAGGAACTCCTCTCGATCCTCGCCCAGCACGCCGCGATAGCCCTCACCAACGCCCGGCTCTACGAACGCAGCCGCGAGCTGACCATCGCCGAGGAACGCTCCCGCCTCGCCCACGAGCTGCACGACGCCGTCAGCCAGAAACTGTTCTCCCTCCGGCTCACCGCCCAGGCCGCCGCCGCCCTCGTCGACCGCGACCCCGGCCGCGCCAAGGGCGAACTCCAGCAGGTCGCCGCGCTCGCCGCCGAGGCCACCGAGGAGCTGCGCGCCGCCGTGGTCGAGCTGCGCCCCGCCGCCCTCGACGAGGACGGCCTGGTCAACACCCTCCGTACCCAGATCCAGGTCCTCGACCGCGCCCACAGCGCCCGGGTCGGCTTCGAGGCCCAGGGCATCAAGGCCCTGCCCGCCGCCCAGGAGGAGGCCCTGCTGAGGGTCGCCCAGGAGGCCCTGCACAACGCCCTGCGCCACTCCGGCGGCGACCGGGTCTATGTCACCCTCGTCCGCCGGGCCCAGGGCGCGGTCCTGCGGGTCACCGACAACGGCCGGGGCTTCGAACCCCGGACCGTCCGCCGGGCCGGCCGCCATCTGGGCCTGGTCTCCATGCGCGACCGGGCGGGCGGCGTCGGCGGCCGGCTCGAAGTCCACTCCAGCCCCGGTGCGGGCACCACGATCGAAATGGAGGTCCCCGGTGGGTGACACCCGGATCAGAGTCCTGCTCGTCGACGACCACCAGGTGGTCCGCCGAGGCCTGCGCACCTTCCTGGAGATCCAGGACGACATCGAGGTCGTCGGCGAGGCCGGGGACGGCGCCGAGGGGGTCGCCCGCGCCGAGGAGCTGGGGCCCGATGTCGTCCTGATGGATGTGAAGATGCCCGGCACCGACGGCATCGAGGCCCTGCGCCGGCTGCGCGCGCTGAACAACCCCGCCCGGGTGCTGATCGTCACCAGCTTCACGGAGCAGCGCACGGTGATCCCCGCCCTGCGCGCCGGGGCGTCCGGCTATGTGTACAAGGACATCGACCCCGAGGCGCTCGCCGGGGCCATTCGCTCCGTCCACGCGGGGCATGTCCTGCTCCAGCCCGAGGTCGCCGGGGCGCTGCTGGCCCAGGAGGAGCAGACCCCGGGCACCGGGCGCGGCGGCACCCTCACCGAGCGGGAGCGGGAGGTGCTGGGGCTGATCGCCGACGGCCGTTCCAACCGCGAGATCGCCCGTGCGCTGGTGCTGTCGGAGAAGACGGTCAAGACCCATGTATCGAACATCCTGATGAAACTGGATCTCGCGGACCGCACCCAGGCCGCCCTCTGGGCGGTCCGCAACGGCCTCGCCGGCTGAGCGGGTACGGGGCCCTCCCCGGGCCCCTCCCGGGGTCCTTCCCGGGTCCCTCCCGGGTCCCTCCCGGCGGGGAGCCGGGGATCGCCGTCCTTTGATCCGGTTCCCGTTCGATACGAGATTCATACTGTCGGGTGTATGTCACCCGGACGGCGCATCCTTCCGTCCCGGGTGACGTTCTCCAGGGCGTGCCGCGGCGAGATCGCCGCGGCGGAAGTCCAGGAGGATTGACGAAGTGAAGAACCTGAAGAAGGCCGCCGCCCTCACCATGATCACCGGCAGCCTGATGGCCGCCGGGGCCGGGGTCGCGTCCGCCAGCACGGGCGCCCATGGAGTCGCCGCCGGCTCCCCCGGCGTCGCCTCCGGCAATCTCGTGCAGGCCCCGATCCACGTCCCGGTGAACGTGTCGGGCAACAGCGTCAATGTCATCGGCGTGCTGAACCCCGTCTTCGGCAACGAGGCCGCGAATCTCTAACAAGCACTGTCAAGCACTGTCAAGCGCTGACGAGCACTGACCAGCGCTGACAATCGCTGATGACCCCCCGGTGAGGCCGGGCCGCCGCTTGCGCACCGGCCCGGCCTCACCCGGCCCGCGCTACACCCCGCGCTCCAGCTCCTCCACATAGGCGTTGTACGCCGCCACACTCGCCCGCCGCGCCACCCGCTCCACCGGCCGCAGCGCCTGTGCCCGCGCCGCCATCTCGCCCGCGCTCACCGCACCCCCGTGCCCGTTCTCGTACGCCACCGAGACCAGCAGCCCCACCCGCCCCGCCAGCTCCAGCACCCGGGCCGCCCGGGGCGGATACCCCGGCGCCAGCACCTCGCGCCCCCGCTCGGCACGGGCCCGGTAGGCGTCCACCGCCGCCTCGGCCACCGGCCCCGACGCCGCCACATCCAGCCGCGTCAGCACCTCCGTCGCCTCCCGCAGCGCCTCCGCCAGCTCCCGCTCCGCCTCGCCCAGCGACGGCACATCCGCGGGCGGAGCCTCGCGCACCGGCAGACAGCGCCAGACCACCTCCACATGGCGGTCCTCCGCGCCCGGCCCCGCGCCCGCCTCGGTCACCTCCGGGACCAGACCGTACGGGGCACCATGGCCGACGACCGCCTCCCCCGCCTCCAGCGCCCGCGCGTTGAAATCCGGCGGGCCGCTCAGCCCCAGCGGATGCCCCGGCGCGGGCAACGCCACCCGCCAGCCGTTCACCCCGAGTCCCCGCAGCCGCCCCAGCGCCAGCGTGAGCCCCACCGGGCCCGCCTCGCCCGGCAGCCCCGACACCCGGTGCACCGCGTCCCCGCCGACGATCGCGTGCACCGCGTCATCGGGAGAGACAAGCCCGGCCAGCAGGGCATTGCCCCACGCCGCCAACCGTCCTGATCGTGGTTCCGAAAGCATGGCCCCACTGTAAGGATCGGGCCCCTGGACAGGACGACCCCGCCAGTGGCGTAGGTTTTCCCTGGGGGCCGTGCCCAAGAGGAATCCGCCCCGCACACCTCAAGACGATTGCATGGGGAGACAACGCGCTCATGAGCGATGTACTGGAGCTGGTGGACGTATCCGTGGTCCGCGACGGACGCGCTCTGGTGGACGACGTCTCCTGGTCGGTCAAGGAGGGGGAGCGCTGGGTCATCCTCGGCCCCAACGGCGCCGGCAAGACCACCCTGCTCAACCTCGCCTCCAGCTATCTCTTCCCCAGCACCGGCACGGTCCGCATCCTGGGCGAGCGGCTCGGCGCCGTGGACGTCTTCGAACTGCGCCCGCGCATCGGCGTGGCGGGCATCGCGATGGTGGAGAAGCTGCCCCGCAGCCAGACCGTCCTCCAGACCGTCCTCACCGCCGCCTACGGCATGACCGCCACCTGGCACGAGAACTACGACACCGTCGACGAGGAGCGCGCCCGCGCCTTCCTCGACCGGCTCGGCATGACCGATTACCTGGACCGCAGGTTCGGCACCCTCTCCGAGGGCGAGCGCAAGCGGACCCTCATCGCCCGCGCCATGATGACCGACCCCGAGCTGCTCCTGCTGGACGAGCCCGCCGCCGGACTCGACCTCGGGGGCCGCGAGGACCTGGTGCGCCGCCTCGGCCGGCTGGCCCGCGACCCCATCGCCCCCTCCATGATCATGGTCACCCACCATGTCGAGGAGATCCCGCCCGGCTTCACCCATGTCCTGATGATCCGCCAGGGCAAGGTCCTGGCCGCCGGACCCGTGGAGATGGAGCTGACCTCCCGTAACCTCTCCCGCTGCTTCGGCCTGCCGCTGGTCGTGGAGCACGCGGGCGACCGCTGGACCGCGCAGGGCCTCCCGCTCGGCTGACCCGGAACCGCGCGTCCGGCCGCTCCGGCCCCCTGTCCCTGCCCGCCCGACCGACCTACCATGACCATGTGGAAATCGACGCATGGGTCTGGTGGCTGATCGGCGCGGTCGGCCTGGGCATTCCGCTGGTCCTCACCGCGATGCCCGAGTTCGGGATGTTCTCCGCCGGAGCGGTCGCGGGCGCCGTCGTGGCGGCGCTCGGCGGGGGAGTCGTCGCCCAGGTGCTCGTCTTCGCCGTCGTCTCCGTGGCCCTCATCGCCGTCGTCCGGCCGATAGCCAATCGCCACCGCACCGGCGCACCCCGGTTCAGCAGCGGAGTCGACGCTCTGAAAGGCCGTCAGGCGATCGTCGTGGAGCGGGTCCACGCCAACGGCGGCCGGATCAAGCTCGCCGGGGAGATCTGGTCCGCCCGGACCCTCGACAGCGAGATGACCTTCGAAGAGGGCCAGCAGGTCGACGTCGTGGAGATCGACGGCGCCACCGCGGTCGTCATGTGACCCCACCCGGGGCCCACCCCGGGCCCATCCGGGAGCCGGCCCCCGGCCGATCCCCGGTCCGACCCTCGGAAACCACCCCCACGGACGCCTCCGGTCTGGGAAACTCGATCATCGGACTCATCGGACCGGACCCATCGGATTCATGAGACCCACCGGATCCCCCGGCTCCACGGGATCCCAGAACACCACCGGGCACATCCGGGAGGCCCAGGCCCCCCGGGCCACCCGGCCGTCAGAACCATCCGGCAGCGAAGGGCACAGGGAACGCGATGCAACCGATCATCATCGTCCTGATCATTCTGGTGGTGCTGGTCTTCATCGCCCTGATCAAAACGGTTCAGGTCATTCCGCAGGCCAGCGCCGCCATCGTCGAACGCTTCGGGCGCTACACCCGCACCCTGAACGCGGGACTCAACATCGTCGTCCCGTTCATCGACTCCATCCGCAACCGCATCGACCTCCGGGAACAGGTCGTCCCGTTCCCGCCCCAGCCGGTGATCACCCAGGACAACCTGGTGGTCAATATCGACACCGTCATCTACTACCAGGTCACCGACGCACGGGCCGCCACCTACGAGGTCGCCAGCTACATCCAGGCGATCGAGCAGCTCACCGTCACCACCCTCCGCAACATCATCGGCGGCATGGACCTGGAGCGGACCCTCACCTCCCGCGAGGAGATCAACGCGGCCCTCCGCGGCGTCCTCGACGAGGCCACCGGCAAGTGGGGCATCCGCGTCAACCGCGTCGAGCTGAAGGCCATCGAGCCGCCCACCTCCATCCAGGACTCGATGGAGAAGCAGATGCGCGCCGACCGCGACAAGCGCGCCGCGATCCTCACCGCCGAGGGAACCCGCCAGGCCGCGATCCTCACCGCAGAGGGCGAGAAGCAGTCCCAGATCCTCCGTGCCGAGGGCGAGGCCAAGGCCGCCGCCCTCCGTGCCGAGGGCGAGGCCCAGGCCATCCGGACCGTCTTCGAGTCCATCCACGCCGGCGACCCCGACCAGAAGCTCCTCTCCTACCAGTACCTCCAGATGCTCCCCAAGATCGCCGAAGGCGACGCCAACAAGCTCTGGATCGTGCCCAGCGAGATCGGCGACGCCCTCAAGGGCCTCTCCGGAGCCTTCGGCAACCTCAGCGGCGGCATGCCCGGCTTTGACACCAAGTCCCCCTCGCGGCGCGAGGAGCCCCCGCTCACCTGAGCCCCCCCGCCCCTCCCGGGGGACCACCCGAGAGCCACCACGCCACCGAAGGCCGGGGCCCCGTACCAGGGGCCCCGGCCTTCAGGCATGATCGATGCGATCAGCACCGATCAGAGAGGCCCCCCACCGTGACCATCTGGGAGATGCTCGCCGTCTTCGCCGCGGGCATCAGCGCCGGCACCATCAACACCATCGTCGGCTCCGGCACCCTGATCACCTTCCCGGTGCTCCTGGCCACCGGCCTCTCCCCGGTCACCGCCACCGTCTCCAACGCCCTGGGACTGGTCTCCGGCTCCATCAGCGGCGCCATCGGCTACCGCGCCGAACTCGCCGGACAGCGCCGCCGCGTCCTCCGGCTCTCCCTCGTCGCCGCCATCGGCGGCCTCAGCGGCGCCACCCTGCTGCTCACCCTCCCGCCCACCGCCTTCGAGACCGTCGTCCCGGTCCTCGTCGGCCTCGCCCTCGTCCTGGTGATCGTCCAGCCCCGGATCTCCCGCGCCGTCCAGCGCCGCCGCGAGATCAAGGGCACCACCGCCCACCCCGACGGCGGCCCCCTCCTCATCACCGGCCTGCTGCTCGCCAGCGTCTACGGCGGCTACTTCACCGCGGCCCAGGGCATCCTCTATGTCGCCCTCATGGGCATGCTCCTCGACGACACCCTGCAACGGATCAACGCCGTCAAGAACGTCCTCGCCGCCGTCGTCAACAGCATCGCCGCCCTCTTCTTCGTCTTCGTCGCCGAACTCGACTGGACCGCGGTCGTCCTGATCGCCGTCGGCTCCGCCATCGGCGGCCAGATAGGCGCCACCTACGGCCGCAGACTCTCCCCGAACGCCCTGCGCGGACTGATCGTCGCCGTCGGCGTCGTCGCCATCGTCCAACTCCTGCTGCGCCGCTTCGGCTGACCGTCCCCGCACAGGGCGGAGCCCGCCCCCGCCCGGAGGCGGCGACGGGCTCGACAGCAGGGGACCGGTCAGGCCGCCGGCCGGTCGGCGAACAGCCACGCGGGCAGCGCCGACCGCTCCCCGGAACGCATCCCCAGCAGCATCGCGTCGGCCGGGGACGGCACGAACGGCTGATGCAGCAGCGGCATCCCCGCCTGCTCCGGCGTACGGTCCGCCTTGCGGTGGTTGTCCTCCGCGCAGGAGGCCACCGTGTTCAGCCAGGAGTCCTCCCCGCCCCGGGAGCGGGGCATCACATGGTCCACCGTCGTCGCGCGCCGCCCGCAGTACGCGCACCGGTGCCGGTCCCGGGCCAGCACACCCCGCCTCGACCACGGCGCCTGTCTTCGGAACGGCACCCGCACATACCGGCACAACCGGATCACCTGCGGTACGGGAAGATCGACGGCGGCGGCCCGCACACGGAGCCCGGGGTGGGCCTGCTCCACCACGGCCTTGTCCTGGAGCACCAGCACCACGGCGCGGCGCAGCGACACCGTCGACAAGGGTTCGAAGCTCGCGTTCAGCACCAGCGTGTCCCGCATGACCGCCCACCTCCGTCAGCCGTCCCCGCCCCAGGCGGGCCTGGATCACACTCTGGCCGGGCACGACGCGATGGACAACGCAATATCCGCCCCGCTCATGGACCCCGCAACAGGCCCACCAAAAGAAAAAATGCCCTGCTCTGATCTCTCCAGGACCACAGCAGGGCAAACACATCACGAACGGGCGGTACGCGGGCCGCCTCCCCCTCAACCCCCCGCGGGCTCCTCGTACTCGGCGATCAACGACGCCCGGCCGAGGGTGTGGAAGCGGAGGTTGAAGCCGACCACCGCAGGGGACGCGTCCGCGTCCGGGCCGAGCTTCTCACTGTCCACGGCGTACACCGTGAACACATAGCGGTGACGCTCCCCGGCGGGCGGGGCGGCACCGCCGAAGTCCCGGGAACCGTAGTCGTTACGGGCGTGCACGGCGCCCTCGGGCAGCCCCGGGAAGGCACCCGTGCCCGCACCGGCCGGCAACTCGGTGACGGAGGCCGGGATGTCGAAGAGCACCCAGTGCCAGAAGCCGCTGCCCGTCGGGGCGTCCGGGTCGAAGCAGGTCACCGCGAAGCTTTTGGTCCCCTCGGGGAAGCCTTCCCAGCGCAGCTGCGGCGAGGTGTTCCCCGCGGCGTGGACCTGGGCGTCACCCAGCACCGACCCGGGTGCGATCTCCTCGCTCACCACCGTGAACGACGGGACCTCCGGGTGGAAGTCATGGGGGAGGGGCGCCCTCTTCAGCTCGGTCACGTGTCGAAACCTCCGGTTCGCTGGCCAGTCCTTGCCCACCGGGCCCCGCGACACCAGCCGCGGGGCCCGGTGGGCATGACCTTAGGTCGTCTCTTATGGATCTTGCTGGGCTCGCTAGATCCTGCCGGATCCCGCCGGCCGCGCCCTACAGCCAGTTGCGCCGGCCGCCGACATCGGCGAGCCACTCGTTGAGATAGGCCGCCCAGTCCGTCGACCCGAACTCCTGGTGCCGCACGGTGAACGCCTTGTACGAGTCGCTGCCCTCGGCGAAGAGCCCGCCCCGCTTGTCCATCTCCAGGATGACGTCCATCTCCTGGGCGTCCGCGACAAAGGTCAGCTCCACCTGGTTCAGCCCGCGGTACTGCGACGGCGGGTAGAACTCGATCTCCTGGTAGAACGGGAGCTGCTGGCGGGTGCCCCGGATGTGGCCGCGCTCCATGTCCGCGTTCTTGAAGCGGAAGCCCAGCCGGCCGAAGGCGTCGAGGATCGCCTGCTGCGACGGCAGCGGGTGGACCGTGATCGGGTCGAGGTCGCCCGAGTCCACCGCCCGCGCGATGGCCAGCTCCGTGCTCACCCCGATGTCCATACCGCGCAGCCGCTGGCCGGCGATGCTGGTGACCGGCGTCTCCCACGGGATCTCCAGACCGAAGGGCACCACCCGCGCCTCCCCGGCCTTCACCTCGAACGCCCCGGAGAGCTGCTGCTTGGTGAAGACGATGTCCTGCTTGACCTCCTGGTCGCCGCTCTCCACCTCGACCCGGGCCTGGAGGCCGACGGACAGCCCCTCGATCTTCTGGTCCACCGAGCCGCCCTGGACGCGTACCTCGCCCTGGACGACACCTCCCGGGACCACATTCTCCTCGGTCAGCACCGTCTCGACCGAGGCGCCACCGGCGCCCAGGCTCGCGAGCAGCTTCTTGAAGGCCATGTCCACTCCTAGCTAGTCCTGCACTGTAAAAACGCGACAGGGCGGTCCGGGGTTCCCCGGTACTCTCAAGCGCCATGACCGTTCCCCCCGACCGTACGACGCTGCCCCGGGAGTTCTTCGCCCGACCCGTGCTGGAGGTCGCACCCGCCCTGCTCGGTCAGGTCCTGATACGCCGGACGGCCGACGGCCCCGTCGAACTGAGGATCACGGAGGTGGAGGCCTACGCGGGCGAGCGGGACCCCGGCTCCCACGCCTACCGGGGCCGGACACCCCGGAACGAGGTGATGTTCGGTCCCCCGGGACATGCCTATGTCTACTTCACCTATGGGATGTGGCACTGCCTGAACGCGGTCTGCGGCCCCGAGGGGGAGGCGAGCGGGGTCCTGCTCCGCGCGGGCGAGATCCTGGTGGGCGCCGAGTCGGCACGGAAGCGGCGACTCTCGGCCCGGTACGACAAGGAACTCGCCAAAGGCCCGGCCCGTCTCGCCACCGCCCTCGATGTCGACCGGTCGCTCAACGGCACCGACCTCTGCGCCGGAGCGCCCGCTCCCCTTTCTCTGGTGCCGGGCCCCGCGCCCCGGGCTGACCAGGTGAGGAACGGACCCCGTACGGGAGTGGGGGGAGCGGGGGCCCATCAGCCCTGGCGCTTCTGGATCGACGGGGACCCGACAGTGAGCCCCTACCGCCCCCACGCGCCGCGCCGCCGGGCAACTTGACTCGGCCCCGCCGGACGCCTAACGTAGCCCGAGCCGCTTGAGCCGGGCCCTGCTGTTCAGCATCCCCCAAAGCGGCCATCCTCTACTGAATGACACAACCCAATCGGGTGTGATTTCGGCGTGCCGGAATTCAGCCCGTGGGAACTCGATTATGAGCCTCCTGGGAAATCAGCTAGAGTTTGAGCGTCGGAACGGCCCAACAGCCGGAAAGACAACCCGATTTCGACCGGGAATCAGGCCCGAAAGGATCTGATAAAGTCGGAGCAGCCG
This sequence comes from Streptomyces sp. NPDC000594, assembly GCF_040299965.1. Classification (NCBI taxonomy): domain Bacteria; kingdom Bacillati; phylum Actinomycetota; class Actinomycetes; order Kitasatosporales; family Streptomycetaceae; genus Streptomyces; species Streptomyces sp. NPDC000594. The sequence goes on from NZ_JBEPCY010000020.1 coordinate 129,870, forward strand.
AAAGGCAAA